>NZ_VKJN01000139.1:0-202 GCF_007197875.1 Brevibacillus sp. LEMMJ03
AAGTCGTAACAAGGTATCCGTACCGGAAGGTGCGGATGGATCACCTCCTTTCTACGGAGCTTTGGCTGGTTAACGCCTACTCGCTGTTCAGTTTTGAAGGATGCATGTCCTTCCATCATGAATAAGTCTGGTGACGATAGCGGAGGGGACACACCCGTTCCCATTCCGAACACGGCCGTTAAGCCCTCCAGCGCCGATGGTA
>NZ_VKJN01000140.1:0-201 GCF_007197875.1 Brevibacillus sp. LEMMJ03
GCATTCGGAGTTTGACTGAGTTCGGTAACCCGATGAGGGCCCCTAGCCCAATCAGTGCTCTACCTCCAAGACTCTCACTGGACCCACTGGACACAAGCTTACGCTCGCGTCCAGTGGGGTCCCATCCGAGGCTAGCCCTAAAGCTATTTCGGGGAGAACCAGCTATCTCCGAGTTCGATTGGAATTTCACCGCTAGCCACA
>NZ_VKJN01000141.1:0-201 GCF_007197875.1 Brevibacillus sp. LEMMJ03
TCGCCTTGCGGCTTCGCAGAGACCTGTGTTTTTGCTAAACAGTCGCTTGGGCCTTTTCACTGCGGCCCCCTCGGGCTCGGGCCCACCCGACGAAAGCTGACGCTCGCGTCGGGCGGGGTCCCTGACCCTACCGGGGCGCCCCTTCTCCCGAAGTTACGGGGCCATTTTGCCGAGTTCCTTAGCAAGAGTTCTCCCGCGCAC
>NZ_VKJN01000142.1:0-200 GCF_007197875.1 Brevibacillus sp. LEMMJ03
TAGATGATTGGGGTGAAGTCGTAACAAGGTATCCGTACCGGAAGGTGCGGATGGATCACCTCCTTTCTACGGAGCTTCGGCTAGTTAACGCCCGTTCGCTGTTCAGTTTTGAAGGAGCATACCCTGGGCCTATAGCTCAGTTGGTCAGAGCGCACGCCTGATAAGCGTGAGGTCGGCTGTTCGAGTCAGCCTAGGCCCAC
>NZ_VKJN01000014.1:0-103808 GCF_007197875.1 Brevibacillus sp. LEMMJ03
CCTGCCAGGGGACCGCGTAATAGAACGACTTTTCCATACGATCACGCTCCTATGAGCGGAGCATACCACGATACAAGCGAGGAGGAAAGACAGTGAACGGAATCAAGATTCAGGTACAAGAAGTCACCGACTTGGACATAGTGTTTGGTGGCCGGGCCATGGAGTTGCTGCCGCCATACAACGAAATCCCCGAAGAATTCAGGGATGGCCAAACAAAGTGGAACAAGCTCGTTTCAACCTGGTTTTTCTGCGGGCTGAAGAACTGTAAATGGGTGCCGAAAGAGGGGATTGATACTGGCAAGGCGCTCAGACACATAAAAGCCATCCTGGGGTCGTTTGAACCAAAGCACGAGCACAAAGAGGCCGGCTGCGCATATCTCCTGAGCGAATGGTTTGAAGACGTTACCTATGAGCGGGCGAAGTAACAGCATCAGCATGAGGGGAGGGTGGTCAGATGAAATACCCGCGGATATTGCACTATCCCGGCAGCAAGTGGAGCATGGCCGACTGGATCATCGAGCATATGCCGGAGCATGAAACGTACCTGGAGCCGTTTTTCGGCAGTGGCGCCGTCCTGTTCAACAAAGCTCCGTCGAAGATCGAAACGGTGAACGACCTGGACGGCCAAGTGGTAAACCTCTTCCGGGTAATCCGGGACCGGCCGGAGGAACTGGCGGAAAAAATCAGGTGGACGCCATACTCCCGGCAGGAGTATTACGAGAGCTACGAGCTAACTGGTGACGAGTTGGAGGACGCCCGGCGGTTCCTGATTCGCTGCTGGATGGCACGCGGAGCGAAGACAAGCGATAGAACTGGTTGGCGGCACATCATCGATACGAACGGACCATCTGTAACAAAATCGTGGGCGGAGGTTCCCGAGAAAATCCTCGCGGTAACGGAGCGACTTCGATATGTGCAGATTGAGCAACAACCGGCGTTACAACTGATTGAACGGCACAGGCGGTCCGACGTATTGATTTACGCCGATCCGCCGTACATCCTGGCAACGCGAAACAACCGGATGTACAAACACGAAATGACCGACGATGACCACCTCGAGCTGCTCGATGCTCTCGATGCCCATCCCGGGCCGGTGCTGCTCTCAGGGTATGCACACCCTTTGTACGATGAACGATTGCAGCATTGGCATCGGGAGACGAAAGTCGTCCAGGCAGAAGGCGGAAGAAGGCGAACGGAGGTCCTTTGGATCAATCCTGTAGCGATGAGCCAGATGGGGCAGCAGACGATCTTCTCGCTGCAGGGGTACAGCTCGGTTAGGTGGGGGGTAGGACATGTCTTGGACCTTAATTAATAAGGGTGATCACAGAGCGTTGCAGTTGGCGGACAGGCACTACACCCGCCAGAAGCCAGGCAGCAACCAGTTTTGCCGGCCGGGGAAGAACCTGGTCCTTCTCACGGAAGATGAAAAAGCGCTTTGGGTGACCTGGAACGGAATCCGGGATGATGGCTGGGACGCATGGGAATGTACCCTGTTCCGGAATGAGGGGGACTACCTCTCAAGCCACCTGATCGTGCTGGCGCTGGGTATCACGCGGCACCTTTGGGGAGAACCGCCGGCAGGTGGAATCATCACCTACGTAGGCGAGCACTTGCGAGGTGGATGTTTTCACGCAGCAGGATTCCGGAAAGCGGGCATGAGTAAGAGCGGCAAACTCCTGTTGCAGCTCTCCCCCAACCGGTTCCCTCCAGCGATGGAACCGGCTGAGGGTGGATTGTTCCGGCATGAAGTCATCATTGCGTGAGGTATTTAACACAATGTGTATCCAGTAAAGAAGCCGGCGACCGGATTGGCCCGGCTGCTCAATAAAGTCCTTCAAGTTATATACAGAAACAGGCTAAGTATTGCTATCACAGTGATTCCAAGGATAATCCAAAAAGCTATCATATTCCGCTTGGATAAAAAAACCAAAAGTAAATAGATAGCATAAAGAATTGTACTTCCTACACCGACAACAAAAACCATAAAGTGCCCTAAAAGTACAAGAAAACCACTCGGTTGATTCCACATGTAGATACTGAATCCAACCAAAATTAACCAAACAAAGGTACCGATAAGGTATGCCATATAGAACACCCTTTTTATTTGATAGTTTTATAAACCTTATCGGAAGTTACATTAACCAACTGAATAATGAACTTTTCACACTAGTTAGGGGGGAAAGAGCGTGTCCAGAAAAAACAACATCCGCGCCGATGAAATTAAGACGGCGCTATCCAAACGTCACACTGACGATCTTTTCCTCACTGAGGTAAAGACCGGAAAAACCTGGGACAACGATGAGTTGCTAAAGTTTGATGCATTCGCGATTAAAAGGAGCTGGGCGAAACCGCGCTTTACCGGATATGAGGTAAAAGTGAGCCGAAGCGACTTCCTGAACGACCAGAAGTGGCCGGGATATTTGCGGTATTGCCATTGTTTCAGCTTCGTTTGCCCTAAAGGGCTGATCCAGCCGGAGGAACTTGCCGATGAAGTCGGGTTGATCTGGTACTATCCTGACACCGGAGCGCTGGTAACAAAACGCCCGGCCAAATATCGTCTGATTGAAATATCCGCAGACCTCCTGTATTACATCCTGCTTTCTCGGATTGAATCTGACCGCCACCCGTTTTTCAGTAGCCACAGGGAAGAGATCGAAGCATACGTCAAAGACAAGCAAACTCGCCTCAACCTAGCGCGCGAGTTCAAGGGCAAACTGTTCGATGAGATCGCAGCATTGCGAGAAAAGGTCCGCGAATTGGAGTCAGAACTTAGATTTGGCGGAACAAAACACGAGCAGCTTGAAAAAATCAAGGAAGCAGCAGAAAAGGCAGGGATCGAAACGCGGTATATATGGTGGCCGAACAATGTGGTGAAGATGCTGGAGAACAGCATCCACCCGGACATATTGCACGCGGTCGAGCGAATCAAAAGAGAGGCGGACGAGATTCAGAAGCTTGCGAAAGTGAGCGGAAAATAGGAGCAGTCGACCACGGCTGCTCCCGGATACACTCCGGTAAAGGAGGCAAGACCGATATGAGACTGACCGAAAAGCAGAAGTCCGTGCTGCTGGCACTGACCAATGGGTGGCAGACGCCGGCGCAGATCGCCCAAAAGGTAGCAGCTAACGCGGGAGGGGGAATAAGCTACCGCGCATCATACGTCAACCAGCCCCTCAAGGCATTGATGCGCGAGGGGTTGACTGAGAAGAAACCTGATGTACGGGGGCAGTACTGCCTGACTCCGGGCGGCGCGGCTATCAAAGACAAGGTGAAATTCGGTCCTGAACGCTCACTGGAAGAGTGATTTAACACGCCGGTAATTAATGAAAGAGTTGCCCTTGTGAGAAACAAGGGCAATCGAGGCATTAAATAAATAAGCTCTTAGATTCTTTAACTAAGATTTGATTATTCGGTGTACCAAAACCATCTAGGATTGAATTATGGTGGGCGATTATTTGATCAGCCTTTAGAAATTCTCCGTCAAATGTGGAGTGACAATCTTTAACAAGTGTTACATCGTAGCCTATTGAAACAGCTCGCCTGCACGTTGTGTCAATGCAGTATTCAGTTTGCAAGCCAACAATGACGAGGTGGTTGATTCCTTTAGTTTCAAGTTCATTTTGTAAACTCGTTTGGAAAAATGAATCACATGCGGTTTTACGTATGATTGGTTCATTATCGGCTGGAACAATTGAAGGGTGTAATAGCCAGCTTGGAGTCCCTTCTTCAAAGGGGCCACCTACTTTTCCGGTATGCTGTACATGAAGAACGGGGATTTCTAAAACACGGGCTCTAGACAATAAATTTGCTATCCGTTTAACAATTTCATTACCTTGATAAGCATGTTCAATAAGGAAAACTTGTACATCCACGATTAGTAGTGCCGTTTTATTACTCATGTGATAACCCCCCTTCGCTTATATAAAACTCAAGAATAATTATAGGAGATGTGAAGGTTTTTGCCAACATATGGAAACATATGTTTTTAGCTTGATTTGATCATTTGACACAATATTTCAGCAGTAAAAACAAAAGCCCCCTGCCGGGAGCCAAAGAAAACTTCGCCAAGAAAATTATACCACGGGCAATCCGCGAGGGGGAATGGAAGATGAGCACACGAGCCAAGGAACTAAAAATCGATATACAAACAATGACGATCACGGTCCCAGTGGGAAAAGAGCCGGCCATGATCCTGGTGGATCCGAAACAAGGAAAAGCCAAGTTCGTACCACTGGTGCCACACGGCGAAACCGTGGTAAAATCAAGTCAGGGAAAGATTGCCAAGGTAGATTATCGAGAGAGCGAATTATTTTAATACTTGCCTGATACCGAGATACGGGAGGGCGTCAGAACGATCACCCAATATGGGTGTGTTCTGGCGTCCTCTTTTATTTTGCCGGAAAAAGGAGGACAAGCCGTGGCAAAGGTCAGGGACATTTTGGAGTACAAGCAGAGGAAAGAGAAAGAGCCGATCAGTTTTGCTGAGCACCTGGATTGTGCAAGGAAACGGCTGCAGCAACAGCGGCCGCGGGCACGCGGGAAACCGGCAGATGTTCTGACGTTTGACGAGGTGCGGCGCCTAATGGGGGACGTCGGGCCGCGACGGTTCCTCAAAGATCGGGGTAACAGACGCAAATAGTCGTATTGGGGAGGGGTTCTCATGCAGGATTTGCTGAAGGAGTACAAAGAGACACGCAGACAGTTGAAACGGGCATACGAGGCCCGCAGAGAAGGCGAGAAGGTACTGGATAACCAGGCGATTACTGAGAGGCAGCTCCTGTCGGAGATGATCGGCGACGTGGAGTATGTGATCGAGTGGTTGGAGACCGGCCGGCGTCCGGGGAACCGAAGGGGAATTGAGCGGCGCGCTACTCAACAGCGGGTACGGCTTATGGACCCGATCCGAATGCAGGCGTTCGTCGCTCGTAGCACGGCCGGCAGTCCGGCAAACTTGACGGAGTGGGAACGGCAGCAGATTGAGGACGCGTTGTGCGTACTGAGCGAGAGGGAGAGAGAATGCTATGTATTGGCTCACGGAGAGTGTTTCTCGTATGAAGCCATTGCCGATATGTTAGGAATCAGCAAAAGCAGCGTGGCCACGCACATCAAGCGTGCGCAGGCGAAAATATCTGAGCGACTGATGAACAGCTTATTCCTTGTGGGATAAGCTGTTTTTGTCGATATAAGGGGTGGAGGGTGATCTTATGGCATTAGATTTAAGTGCAAATGCGCCGTGGATAACGACTGCGGCGGTTAAGTTGGGGGTATTTGCAGTAGGGATTGCTGTTGCCCTGGCGTTGGTAAACACGCTGACGCCAAGGTGGATGCGGGGAATTTTGAGCGCCGCCGTCATGTTGGGAGGAATCTACCTGTTTTCTCTGTGGCTGAGTTGAAAAAGCACGATTTTTGTCACACGAAAGCCACCTATAAGTGAAAGGAGCTTTTTCTTTCGCGAGAACCCCTTCCTTACCGCCTCGGAAACGAGGCGGAATTTTAAAAATAACACAGTCTGACCCAAGGTCAGACTGTATTTACCATCATGTTTAAATCGGATTAGGCATCGTGAGATACCGATATGCTTTCGTGAAAATGGTTACATTGTGAGATTCGATTTTTACATTTTGAATGCTGTCAGAGTATTCACTAGGGTTTTGGAGCATCGAATTAATGCGTTTCAGTATTCCTTCGCGCTCTATATTTAAGGTTACCTCGTCACCTTCTTTGAGAAGAGGAAAATCTGAAGCATCCACCTCATAAACTTTGTCGCCCATAAATCCAGTTACGTCTTTAACGGTTACTGTTGCTGTACCCCATTGAGCAGATGTGACTGTTCCTTTCGCTTTTGACGTGAACGTATCATTAACAATTGGGGCTGCGATGGAAGCGACGAAGACTAATACTATGCTGTATATGACTAACTCTCCGAAGAAATACACATTTCTTCGAAAAAATGCGAAGTACAGAGCGAATCCACAAAGGACTAGTATTAAGGTAATGATCTCTATCATAATCTCACCTCCTTTCGATCTATATAACGTATATCAATGGGAAAAGTTTCATGATTTCGACAAAAATTTTCAGGAAAATAGAAAGGATGTAAGACAACGCTATAAGAATTAGCCATTAATGGTATTAGGTCGGATGGTGCGTGGCGTGGTCTCCTGCCGAAGAAAGTGGAGCAATTAGTCAAAAAGTAACAGGAAACACCTTCCTTGTGTCGAATATTGGCATTAAGGAGGTGTCTAAATGATTACGGTATCGTTGATTTTTAAAGATCAAGTCATCGAAAATGATTTCACGGAAGCAGAAACGATTAATTTTATTGAACGCATTGTCATGCAAAAAGCCAACAATGCAAAATTGAATTTTTATGATCCGGAGGGAAAAAGTTTCACTAAAGAGTCACAAGAGTTAAAATCGATAGAAATTAAATTCTAACTAAGGCACCCACGCGGTGCTTTTTTCATGGAAGTGGGTGACGTGTAGTGCGCCAATTCGTCGACCCGGAAACGGGGGAGGTATTCTACGAGGAGCAAATCCTTCGGCGCCCGGACGAGATCGTCAAAGTGTTCCGGCCTGCCGGTCGCAGCGCAAAATTCGTGAAGATCAAAGCCAGCCAGAAGGCAAAGAGACGGCTCAGAAAGCTGTCACTCGCCGAGGCTGGTTTTTTGTTGAAGATCGCGCCATATGCCAGTGAGGGAACCAATCTCCTGCTGGGGGACAACGAGCGCGGACAGAAAGGCGTGCCGCTCACGATCAAGGAGTTGGCTCGGATCGCTGACTGCTCATATTCGCAGGCGCGGAAGATCGTCAGGACGTTCATCGAGCAGCGAATTCTCCGGTGGACCGACATTGCCGGCAGGACGGCGTTGGCAATCAACCCGCTGTATTCCCTCAATGGGAAGGAGGCGGAGAGCGGCCTGCTGCAGTTGTTCAGGCAGGAGATTACAGAAGCCGGCGAAGACCCGAATTCTGAATAGGGGGTTGCCAGAAACCAAGAGGCCGCGAAACCTTGTGGCTCTAAGGCTCAACCCCGTTTTTGGCAGTGATACGAAACGTATACTTTTTGGGGGAAAAAGTGATACGCTCGTAGCGCTCAAAAAATGGCCTTCAAGCCTTGCGGGGCAAGGGATTCAGCCGTTTTGGGGCTGGCAATATTCTTTATTCTTATATCTATCGCCACGGAGGGGAGAAAACAGCATGGATATACGAAAAATCCCCGTTTCGATGATCAACCCGGCGCCCTACCATCCGAAAGTAGACCTGCAGCCGGGAGATCCCGAGTACGAAAAGCTGAAACGGTCCATCGAGGAGTTTGGCTACGTCGAACCACTCGTCTGGAACGAACGGACCGGGAACCTCGTAGGTGGTCATCAGCGGTACAAAATCCTCGTCAATGAGCAGGGAGCCACAGAAGTAGAGGTTTCGGTAGTTGACCTGGACGAAACCAGGGAGAAGGCTCTCAATCTTGCCCTGAACAAAATCAGGGGCGATTGGGACGAGGAGAAGCTGGCCCAGGTGCTGGCTGAGTTGCAGGAGAGCGATCTGGACGTCACGCTTACCGGTTTCGACCAAGAGGAAATCATGGAGCTGCTTTCTGAGTACCAGAACATCGAAGTGGAAGAACCAGTCCAGGACGATGGATTCGACGTCGAGAAGGCGCTGGACGAGATCAAGGAACCGGAGACCAGGTACGGGGACATTTGGCGGCTTGGCAGACATGTTCTCATGTGTGGCGACTCTACAAACAAGCAGGATGTACATCGACTGATGGACGGGCAGAAGGCCGCGCTTGTCGTGACCGATCCGCCTTACAATGTCGCGTTTGAAAGTGACTCGGCGGAGTTAGCTGCGGATGGGCGGGGGAGCATCCTCAATGACGACATGACGCTGGAACAGTTCGTCGCTTTCCTGGACGCTGTGTTTGCCAACTACTCGTCCATCATGGACCTGAAAGCGGCCATCTACGTCTTCCACCCTTCCCTTTACCAGCGGGAATTTGAGAATGCCATGAATAAAGCCGGAATCGTCGTTCGTACTCAGTGCATTTGGGTGAAGAACGCGGCCAGCTTTGGTTTTGCGCAGTACAAATACAAGCATGAGCCAGTGTTCTACGCTCATCTGAAAGGGAAGGTACCTGCGTGGTACGGTGATCGGAAGCAGACGACGGTATGGCGGGCAGGACTACCAGGGGAACAACGGGAGCCGGAAACGGTATGGGAAGTGTCCCGCGGTGACGTGAGCAAGTACGTTCATCCGACACAGAAGCCGCTTGATTTGTTGGCCATACCGATCGGGAACAGCAGCCAAAAGGGCGACGTCGTCGTTGATCTGTTCGGTGGCAGCGGATCCACCCTCATGACTTGCGAGCAGATGGGACGTATCTGCAGGACCATGGAGCTGGATCCGAAATTCTGCGACGTCATTAAGCGGCGCTTCTATGAGGCGACCGGAATCGAACCGGTGCTTGTCAGCAGACAGCAAGAAGCCGCATAAAAAGCAAAAGGAGGACGCTGCAACGTCCCCCTATGCACCCGGGACACCCCCGGCTGAGATAGCGAAACCCTGCGGCCGCAGATTCCTCGACTCGCTATCTCGTTTTCCATTTTACCGGAAAGCCGAGGGTGTCTCAATGAAAAATACAAACACGCGTTCTGGTTCTGTTGAACAAGAGTTGGACCTCCTTGAAGGGATGATCGAGTCAAAGAACAGATACCGGAAAATCATCCAGGCGGCTATCGCCAAATGGGTGAGGGACTTCCAGGATGGGGTCATCCAAATCAGAACCGTGGAAGACCTTCGAACGCTGATCCAAATTGATATGGAGTTGCAAAAAGGATTGCGCGCCGACCAACAACGGCAAAAGAACCGAATGCGCGGAGGTGGGTGAGATGTAGTGGCACGTGCAAGAGATCCCAAACGTGACCAGGCGTACGAACTGTGGAAGCAAAGTGGCGGGACCGCGAAGCTAAAGGATATTGCCGACCAGCTCGGTGTTTCTGAGGGAACCGTTCGAGGATGGAAAAACAAGGACCAGTGGGAAGAGCGGTTAAACGGAACGTTCCAATCAACGGAACGGAACGCTCCGAAAAATACGGAACGCTCCAATGGAACGGAACGGAGCGATCCCCATGTCTCGTGGGCGGAAATCGAAAATGAATACGTCACGGACATACGGCGGAAACCCTGTACTCTCAAGGAGTTGGCTGAGAAGTATGGCGTCCCGTTGCAGACAGTGAAGGAGTACGCGGCTCGGAACCAGTGGACCGAGAAGAGAAACCAGCACCGTACCAACGTCATACAAAAAACCGCCGAGAAAACAGCCGAACTGGTCAGCTCCGACATCGCCCGCGTAACCGCCCGTCACCTTCGGTTGTCAGACAAGCTGTTGGCCGTGATTGAGGAAGCACTGCAGGACGAGAAGCAGTTCTATCGGTACGTGGAGAAGATTCGAACCGGTTACGGCCCTGGTGAGTTTGACGAAAAGGTCCAGGTTGAGGTACTGGATTCATTGAACGAGGCAAAGCTTCTGAACACCGTCGCTGCAATGGAAAAGCTCCAGAAGATGCAGCGGCAAACGCTTGGCATTCTGGACGAGAAAGACCGGCGGAAGCTGGAGATCGACGAACGAAAGAACACCAACGAGATAAGGCAGGTGGAGAAGGATGGCGAGCGACAGGATGTTGTCAGAGAACTCATCAACATCCCTGACATTGCCGCCTTGGTTCGAAATAATTTCCGACGACGAATTAGAGAGGGAACTGGCGAAGAGTAAGCTCTCTTTCTTTTTGGAGTACGAGAGTCATGGCATTTGGCAGTCTGCCAGGCACCTGGAACTGCTCTGCTCCAAGTTGGAGGCCGTAGAGCGCGGCGAAATCAAACGCCTAATGGTATTCATGCCGCCGCGGCACGGGAAGTCCGAAGTCTCGACCAAGAAGTTCCCCGCGTGGTTTCTCGGCCGAAACCCCGACAAAGAGGTAATCATCAGCTCGTATGCAGCCGATCTGGCTTATGACTTCTCCCGCATCGCCCGAAACACGTTGAAAGAGTGGGGGCCGGTGCTGTGGGGGGTGGAAATCGCCAAGGACAACGCCGGCGTCGAGCGGTGGGGTATCGAGGGCACCCGCGGCGGATTGACGGCGGCCGGTGTCGGTGGTCCAATCACAGGCCGCGGTGCTCATGTGGCGATCATCGACGACCCGTTCAAAAACTGGGAAGAAGCGGCCAGTCCGACCATCAGGGAGAACGTCTGGAACTGGTACCGATCAACCCTGCGTACTCGTCTCGCTCCGGGCGGCGCAATCATCCTCATTATGACGCGCTGGCACGAGGATGACCTTGCGGGACGGCTGCTCGAAGAGATGAAGCGCGGCACTGGTGAGGATTGGGAAGTGCTATCGCTGCCGGCAGTTGCCGAGGACGAAAAGGATGCACTCGGTCGGGAACCGGGACAGGTTCTCTGGCCAGAACGTTTCAGCGAGAAAGAATACGAGGACACCAAGAAGGCTGTTGGGAGCAAGTTGTGGGCAAGCATGTACCAGCAGAGGCCGGCGCCGGATGAGGGTGGCATCTTCAAACGGCGGTGGTGGAAATTCTACCGGCAACAACCGGCGCGATTTGACGAGGTCATTCAGTCGTGGGACTGCACGTTCAAAGATGCCCAGTCCTCCGACTATGTTGTTGGACAGGTGTGGGGGCGCCTTGGGGCTGATAAGTACCTGCTTGATCAGGTTCGAGACCGTATGGACTTTCCCACCACGCTGCAGGCGATTCGAACGATGACCGCAAAATGGCCGCAGGCAAGAGCCAAACTCGTCGAGGACAAGGCGAACGGCCCGGCTGTAATCGCAACGCTGAAACGAGAGATCAGCGGGCTGATTGCGGTGGAACCGGAGGGAGGTAAGGTCGTTCGTGCGCAGGCGGTGTCTCCTGACGTGGAGGCCGGTAACGTGTACTTGCCAGACCCAAGTGTCGCACCGTGGATTCATGACTTCATCGAGGAGACGGTAGCCTTTCCGAACGGAGCCAATGACGACCAGGTGGATGCGATGACGCAGGCGTTGAATCGATTCGCAAAAGGTGATGTGAAGCCCAAAATCAACACCGAACGCCGCAGTGTCACCGAGCGGGTAAGCATTACGGAAAGGAGGTAGAGCATGGCAAACGAGATGACTGTCAGGATTTTTAAAGAGACGAGTATTTCGGCCGGCGAGACAAAGCAGATTCCCGATAGCTTCAGCGGCGATTATGACGGTCTTGTGGAGCCGGATTATTCGCCGGCCCAGTTGAAGGCTGTCGTCAGCCAGAGTAACATCCTGCCGCAATGCATTGAGGCATACGCGACGAACGTCGCAGATTTCGGCATTCAGATCGAGTATGACGAGCGAGTAAACGTCAACGACGAGAAGCAGAAGAAGCTGGCCGATGAGGAATGGGCGCGGCTGGAGGAGTTTCTTGAAGTGATGAACCCTTTGACATCGCCGCAGGAGATCGTCAAGCACGTCGTCCGCGAACTGGAGCAGACAGGCAGCGCCTATTTGGAGGTAGCCTGGGCAGAAACAGCCGATACCCCAACCATCTATCCCGCCGACAGCGAGTATATTCGGGCGGCGAAGGAGACGGCCAGCGAAACCGTTCGATTGCCGTATCTCACGAAGACCGGGGAAATTAAGTTCATCGAAATGCCGGTGCGGACACGGAAGTATGCTCAAAAGCGCACGACGGACAAAGTTTTTTTCGAACAGTTTCTGCCGCTAGCACGACCGGGAAGCTCTCAAATCCTTCACATCAAGCTGAACGATGCCACAAGCATCTACGGCGAGCCGAGGTGGATCGGGAATATCCCAGGAATTCTTGGTACGCGCATGGCAGAGGAGTTGAACCTGAAATACTTCAAGAAGGGCAAGAAAATTCCGGTAGCCGTCGTAGCCGAGGGAGGAACGGCCACCAAGGAGTCGGTCGAACAGATAAAGGCTGCGTCCAATCCAGAAAACGACGGATCGTGGATGCTGCTGGAGTTCATCGGCACCGAGGTCATGATGGGCGACGACATGAAAGTGACAAAGCCAACGGTTCGCTTCGAGAAGCTGCAGGACGTTCTGCAGCAAGACGGTCTGTTCCAGGATTACGACCTGAAGCAGCGCGAAAAGGCCCTCTCGCAGTTCCGTCTGCCGCCTATCTACGTGGGATTGAGCCAGGACTATACCAGGGCCACAGCCGACACAGCCCGCCGCATTACAGAGGAGCAGGTTTTTGTTCCATACCGGCGTTGGCTGGCCGACAAGATCTTTAACAAGGCGCTGCTGCCGGCAATTGGCATTCACCGGGTGAAAGTGAAATTGCGTGGCCCAGAGATCACCGATCCGGATGAGCGTACCGCTCTGCTGAACTACCTGGCCGACCGTGGTGTCCTGCTCGTACGTGACCTGATTCCGATTGCAGAAAGCGTGTTGGGCGTCACCATCGAGGAATCGCGGTACGAATCGGGGTATTTGGATACGCCTGTTGCCAAACTGTTGGCATCGATGCCATCTGATGATCTGCTGGGCTTGGGGAATGACCCGCAGGAGCAAGTAGCCACCATTGCCAAACGTCTGTTGCGCGAAACGAGGGACCGACACCATGTGTGATCAGTGCCTGTACCTTATCGCCAAAGCGGATGACGACGACTTTCTGGACAGCCTTGACCTGAACCACGCCGAGCGCGCGCTGCTGGAGAAGTTGTACAAAGAAGGCGAGGAGTCTATCGCTGACATCCTGGAGTTACAGGGGAAGGCGCTGGACGAGGCGATCCAGGAACTGAGCGACGAGCTGTCAGTCGATGAAAAAGAGCTGTGGAAGGTCATTCTGCAGGTCCAGGCCGGCGAGTTCTTCCAAGAGAAGTTCGAACAGGCCGTATACAACGCCTTCATGCCGCTGTTCCATCTTGCTGGGGAGTCGGAGGCGGTCGGGATCAATGAGGCGGCCAAGTGGGAGCAGGAGAACAAAGCGGCCGCCAAGTTTGCGCAGCGGCTGAAAAAACTGGTCCCCGCGATGAACGAAACATCCGCCGACCATATGCTCCGCGCCTTCAAGCGTGCGATCGAAAAAGGCAAAACTCCATCGGAACGCGCAACGCTCGTCAAAGAGGTCAGCAAGCAGGCAGCCAAAGGCGAGGAGGGGCCGTTCAGTATGAACCGGGCCGTCACCATTTCCAGAACGCTGTCCACCGCAGCCGCCAATGGCGGAAAGCTGGAGGGATGGAAGCAGTCCGGGTTGGTTAAAAGGAAGCGCTGGCGGGCAGCCAACAACAAGCGGACCCGTAAAGATCACCGGGAGGCCAACGGCCAAACGGTTGATATTGACAAACCGTTCAGAGTAGGAGGTGAAAAGCTTATGTACCCAGGCGATCCGGCGGGAAGCGCCAAGCAAATCGTAAAATGCCGCTGCACCATGCAGGCGGTTTTCTGATGGAAAGGAGGTGAACAAGCATATGCCGTTTGAACTGAAAGACGCGAAGATCACACACATTTCGTTGGTTGACAAAGGCGCCAACGGCCGGCCTTTCGCGATCATCAAAGAAGAGGGCAAGGAGCCGGTACAGAAAAGCATTGTTATCGCCAAGGCAGACAAAACGAAGCAGATCGTCTACGGTGTGGTTTACGAGCCGGATGTCGTGGACGCACACGGCGACTTCATGACAGCCGAGGAGATCGAGAAAGCAGCCCACGCCTTCATGGAAAGCCAGCATACTCACAACATCGACAAGCAGCACGACTTGGAGGCCGACGAGGGTTACGTGGTCGAATCGTACATCGCACCGGTCGATATGCAGCTCGGGGACCAGACAATCAAGAAAGGCTCCTGGGTGGCCGGCGTGAAGGTGACCAACGCCGAGACATGGGTGGCCATCGAGAAAGGTGAGATCACCGGATTCTCTATGTGGGGAATTGGAAAACGGGTGAAAGTTGAAGATGCCCCTTCAGATACCGACAGGGTAGAGAAGGGGCTTTTGCATGCGATTAAAAAGGCGTTGCAGGAGTTTTTGCCTGCGGCGAAGCCTACGCCCATCGCGAAGGCTGTCCAGTCTTTTAAAAGTCGCATAGCGGCAAGGGACGTTCGTGACAAGTGGTATGACGCCCAGTGGGCGTTCACCGATACCATGCGCGAGATTCTGGACGACCCTGAAATCACCGACAAAGCCGAGGCTATCGGGAAGACCATTGATGAGTACAAGACAGTCGCCGTCACTCTAGCCGCTCAGTGGCCTGTTGACAGTGAAGTTGTGAAGTCGGATGGGTACCAAGAGCGCTTGGAAGCTGTAAGGAAGGCAGGGAAGGTACTCTCATCAGCAAATCTGCAGGCCGTTGAGGATGCTATCGCTGCGCTTACAGCATTGCGTGACAAAGCCAAACCGAAGGAGGAAGACGACGTGAAAGCAGAAGACATCGAAAAGGCCGTGAAGGCGGCCATGGAGCCAATCACGAAGCAACTGAAAGACCTGCAGACGGAGGTTGCGGAACTGAAGAAGGCAGAAGGCGCCGGGGATGACGCAAACAATGGCAGTACCGATCCGGCTGCCGAAGCAGTGACGCAAGCCGTACAAAAGGCTCTGGAACCGATCGTCAAGCAGGTGAAGGACCTGTCTGATGACGTGCAACTGATGAAGAACGCCCGAGCTGCAAGCCAGCAGCCTGGCGACACAACGATCACCAAGTCGAACGAGCCGTCCTACATGAGGCTCTTTCGTGGACAATAAGGAGGGATAACAGATGACTGCAAACGCTGCATTGCTGAATGAATTTGAAACGACCATTGCCAAGTCGGTGGACCTGATTTTGCCGCACAACGACGCCGAACAGTTTTTGGTAGATACGTTGAAAAAGGCAACCACTCTCCCGAAGCTGCCGGCGCAGTACAAAAAGACACCGACAGGTAAACTTGATAAATTGACGGTGCAAAGCCGGAAAATTCGCCTGCACACAGGAGCAGAGAATCCGGCTGGTACTGGAGGGGTTGGTCAAACCCAGATCGATTACGCGGTCAAGAAAGTATTTTGGGACGAGTGGATCAAAAACGATGATGTTTGGTATAGCGATCAGTCCCGGGGCGAGAACACGGAGGCCAAAATCATCAACCTGGTACAGGAGCAGTTCGGGGTTGACCTGCAGGATCTCCTGTTCAACGGCGATACTGCCGCAAAGCTCTCGGATGGTACGACACCTGATCCGTTCCTGTCGATTCTGGACGGATTCGTCAAAAAAATGAAGGCATCTACGTTGAAGACGGACCTGGCCGACAACGAACCGACCATCGACGACTTTGTGAATCACACGCTGCTGCTTGACGAAAAATACTTGAACCAGCCGGACTTGACCTGGTTTATGCCGAGGCGTACGTATCAGAAACTGGTGGGACTGATCCAGAAGAGACAAACTGCACTCGGTGATGTCACGCTGGTCAATGGGAAACTCACGGAGATCGCTGGCTACCCGATCGAGGTGGTTCAGGCGCTGCAGACCGGTTTCGTGGCACTCACGCCAATGAGAAACCTTGTCCCGGTATTTACCCGTGATCTGCGCTACAAGCGGACGGCAGAAGGTGCAACGGCTGCGGTAAAAGACTCCACATACAACATCATTTTCGCCTATGCCGATGCGGTGGTGTTGGAGACGGAAGCTGTTGCGTGGATGACCGGTTCCAAACTGTAAAGAAAGGGAGAAATGAGCGATGGCAAAAATCAAATATAAGCACGATAAAGGCGCTCTGCACATTGGCGGCGGGCGCTTTTTCCATGCCGGCGAAATCTACGAAGTGACCGACGAAGATGCCAAACGTTTGACTGAAACGTATGGCGACCTCGAAATCGTCGAGGAGAAGAAGGCTGGCCGAGGAGGCGGACGCCATGCTGACGCCGGAGAAGGTAAAGCAGCAGAGTAGCACGCGGGCCGTTCAGGACATGACACCTGAGCGGCTTTCTTATCTCATCGACGAGGCCAAAATCCGCATTGAACTGTTCACAGCCAGGCCGTTCGTAGACGATGACAGTCGCCTGGAGGTGGCCCATTTTCGGCTGGTAGAGGCCATGGCCCTGACGGACAACGACGAAACGCTGGGCGCAGAAGCCCGCGGTATCACCTCCGAGTCCGATCAGGGCTACTCCTGGTCGATCGAGCGGGCGACGATCACAACCGGCAGCACGCTGGTTGATTCTCTGCTGCGCCAGTGGATGGCCTTTACGACGGAGGCCAGCGGCAGCGGAAACATTCGGGCGATGCTGCTATGATCCATCGGATGAACGATCAGATCGTTGTGAAACGAACGGGAACGGCGCTGGATGAGCGCAACAGGGTAGTTCCAGTGGAATTACCCTCTCAGACAATAATGGGGTGCATACGGGCCGTAGAATCGTCCTGGCAACGCCCTGCGAGTGCCGATCCGGTGACGTGGGAGTACAAGGCGTCCCTCGGCTTCCGTTTGGGCGAGGATGTACGAAAGGATGACGTTCTGGAGATTCCAGGTCGGGGGGAGTTTGTGGTCGTTGACGTAATCCGCGGCCGGCGTTTCCTGTCCGTAGTCGCCATTCAGGAGAAACGGGGGGCGGAGCAGTGAATTTTGCTGAGTTCCAGAAAAAGATGGAGCGGCTAAACAGAGACATGCCCAGAATCATGGAACGGATTGTGTACCAACTTGGCGAGGAACTGCTGAACCACGTCATCGACGAGATCAACAGACAGGACCTGATTGACACCGGGTCCATGTGGCAGTCCTTTGCTCAGGGCGGCGAGGGTAACGTCTGGGAGTTTGACGCAGACCGAAATACCCTGACGCTTGAAGTCGGCTCAAATCTGACTCACGCGGAGCTTGTGAACGAAGGCTACACGATCAATCACCGTTACTTTGTACCGGGCTACTGGAACAGCGTAGGCAAGTTCATTTACGACCCGAATGCCAAGGGCGGCTTTATGGTTCGGCCACGCTCCTTCATCGGCCGGCACTACTTTGACATCGCGTTAGAGGAATTCCAGGGCGGCATGCAGGCGCTGATCGAAAAACTGCTGCAGGCAGAGTTGGAAAGGATGGTGAGGTAAATGGACCGAGCGTTGTCGTGCATCATCGATCTGGTGAACGAAGCATACCCAAACCTCGCCATTCTTGACAGCTTGGATGTGTGGCTGGCCGGCAAATTTCAACCGCCTGTCGCCTTCATCCAGACGCAGGAAGTAACGGAAAAGGGCAACACTCTGACGTCGTACAAAGTCATCTCAGACGCCGGGATCGTGTTGCACCATCCAAAGGTGAAGGTCGGAGGCCATGAGGTTTACGAGCCGATCTCTACCGAATCCCTACGACAGCTCCTGCGAAGAGAGCGGTACAGCTACCGTGGGAAAACGGACGGACTGTTCATCAACATCGACAGCACAACCTTCCGCGTCCGGACCGACAAAAAAGACCGGACCGAAATTACCTTCCGATTCGAGTACACTGTCCCGATTCCGAAGGCAACGGTTGAGAAGATCAACACATTTGAAGTCGAGGAGGATTGGTCCTAGTGGCAACACGGAAAGACAAAAGCAGTGAGGCTCCTGACGTCAAACGAACAAAGCAGGAGTGGATTGAGAGCGCCGCCAGTTTGAACGCACAGCGGTTCGAAGTGGCCGGCGCTCTTTTTGATGTGAAAGACGATCAACCGGTGGCCGAGAGCGAAGTAAAGCGTCGGCTCACCAAGTACAAAGGCGGTGAGTAATCATGACCATCCAACGTGAACGGCCGGGTGTGAGGGTCGAACTGATCGCGAAAGCTCAGGAGCGCGTGCTGCCAAAAAGCGGCGTTGTTCTCGTTCCCTATCAAGCGGAATGGGGCGCACCTGATACGACCGTACGAATGACCAGCTATGACGAACGGATCGCGGAGACATTCGGAGAGCTGGACGTCATCGAACTTGCTGCAGAGGGCGGCGCCACCATTCTGGGCTACCGGATGACGAACGGCAACGCGCAGTCGGCGTCCTATACACAACCGGATGCCATCAAAATCGAAGCGCGCTACCCTGGCGAAAAAGGAAACGAACTGAAAATCGCCATCGCGCCATCTACTGCGGAGCCCGGCAAAAAGGAACTGCAGGTCAAAGGCCCGATCAAAACGGAGAGGTTTTCGTTTGCTGACGCTGCCGAGTTGGTAGGCAAGACAAGCCAATCGGTTTATATCCGCGTGTCCAAGTTGGGGGATACAGCGATCACTGATGTGGCCGAAACTTCGTTGACTGGAGGGACGTCCGGGACAGCGACGCTGACGGCAACCGACTTCACCACGTTGTTCAACGCAATCTCCGGGTCCGACTTTGACGCGCTCTACCTGCCCTCGGATGACCCGGCAATCCAGGCAGCAGCCAAGCAGTTCATGAAGGACCGGCGAACGCTGAACAAAAAGCTCAGCACCCTGGTGATCGGCGGTCCGGCAGCGGATGACGCCAACATGACGAAGCACACGGAGCGCTCTGTCTCCATGAACGCACGGTACGTCGTTAACTGCGCTATAGCCGGGCAACACAACAACGGCAAGGATTACGACAGCCTGCAGTGGGCAGCCTGGGTCGCTGGGATGATTGCTGCGACACCGGCTCACGAATCCATGACAGCGGTGGTTGTCCCGATGAAAAAGGCGCGGAAGGATTGGGGCCATACCGAAATCCTCCAGGCGCTGTCGACTGGTACCCTGATTGCTACCCGTGACGGTGACGTGTACATCATTGAAAGTGCGGTCAATACCCTGTCAACTCTGGGGCCAAACGAGCGGGAAGACTACGGCAAAATTCGTGTATCCATGACGCTCGACCAGATCGTGAACGACATCCAGACTGTCGGCAAGAAGTACAAGGGGAAACTGAACAACAACGAAATCGGCGCCGCGACGTTTGTCGGAGCTGTCAAAGCGTACCTGGAGGAACGCGAGCGGCAAGGCGCGATTGAGAGCGGATGGGTGTTCGAAGACAAGAAAAACGGAGTTGGCGATCGCCGCGGGTTCCGCCTGGCAGCCAAGCCACTTGATGCCATCGAATACTTCGACGTCGATTGGGAGGTGCTGTAGTAGATGCAACGTGACATTAAGCTGAAAAACTGCCAAGTCTATGATGAAAACGGCGATCCGATCGAAGGGACGTTGGAAGGCCGATTTGTTCTCCGAACCAACTATGGCGAAGTTTACCGCCTGCAAAAAGGGGCGGTGCAAACCGTCAACGACTGGTACGTAGAGGTAACGCTGCGCCTCACTTCTGCCAACGCAGCCCTCAAATACTTCTGCGTCGAGCAACTGACCAAAGGCAAAACGCCGATCCTGCCTATGCTGATCGGAGAAACGTTGGACAAAGAGGCCGACAATTCCGAACTGGTTCGTATCTCGGACATCTACCTCAACCCTGAAGAGTTAACGTTGTGGGAAGCCAAAGCGGAAGGCAATGATAATGCATCGTACGAGATTAGAGGACGCAGCAACAAGGTACCCGACTTCTTGGAAAAACTGCCTGAATACGTCGAATAGGAGGAAGATAAATCATGAGCAAACTGGAGAAATATTTGGCGAAAGCACAAGAACCGGTACAGCGCCGTACCGGAACCGTAACCATCGACGGCGAAGAATGGTCGGTGCGGGAACTGACGCTGAGCGAAAACCGTCAAGCCTACAAACTGGCTGAAGATGCCAACGGCAGATTCGACGTGTTTCGGTACAATGACATCCGCATTGTAAAAGCAACGGAACACGACTTCCCCTGGAACAACCAGGAGCTGCTGAAAGCGTACAAAGCAAAGGATAAGTTCGACCTGCCCGTGAGGCTGTTCGAGCGAAATCCCGAAGGGTACCAGGCGCTGCTGGACAAGGTGAACGAAGTGAACGCAAGGGTGAAAAGCGAGCAGGAGGTGGTGGATGAGCTAAAAAACTCATCCGAACCGACGGAGAAGCAAGCCACCTCTGCCGAGCATTCCTAATGGGCAGGGGAAAGCCGTCGGAGATTGTCGAGTACGAAGTGGATCCGTACATGCAAAAGCTATTCATCATCGCGTGCCAAGAGATAGAGCTGGAAGAGATGGAGAAGGCGCAACAGTAGCTTTCTCCCTTCTCCCGAGCGGGTGACGGTTGGGGAGAAGTCGAATTGTGTCGTTTGTTCCCGAATTGTTTGCACTGACTTGAAAAATGAGGTGGGGTAGAATGGTGGACGAGGAGGAATAGATTATGCCAATTTTCTTGTATTGGACAATTTATATTTTACTAATTTTACTTATCGCAAGTGGAATTGTCGGCATTATAAAACCAAGCTGGGTTAATAGGCCAGGACAAAAACCCCAATCAAGAAAGTCAATAACCTTGAAAACGGCAATTTTATTGATTATTTTCGTAGTGTTTTCCACCATTGTTACGCCAGAAAGGAAAAGTGACGAATCAGTAGGCACTGTGGCAGTTGCGTCAATAACAGATGATGAGTTAGCCAGATTTACCAAATATGCGCATGATATTAAAGGTGGCCCATTTGTTAAAAGTGCCGAAATTACTGGAAATGAGGCAAGAATTACCTACTACTCGGACTCTGAATTTGAAGATTACAAGAAAGCTAATCCTAAAAGTGTTGTGACAAAAGAGCAAATGATAGGTTATTGGACCTCAGGAGATGCAATAAACAAGAATCTTATGAGTGAACCCGTAAGACTCTTGAGGGAATTCCCTTGGTTGGCCAAAGTTAGCATGACTCTGACACTACAGGGCAAAACATATTCGGTAGAAATGGATCGTAAAACGGTATCAGACTACTTTGGAATCGATCTTGAAGAGTTAAATGCAGATAGAAGTTTTGAACTTTGGAATAAAAAATTCGTTGATCCATTTGTCTATACAAAAGAAGAACGTCAAAAATTTGCTGACAAATTTATAAAAGTTCAATAAAAATGTGGCACCCATAAGGGGTGCCATTTAGGTTTTGGTAAGGGGTGAGAACATGGCTTCAGTTGTAGGGATAACCGCATATTTGCAAGCAAAGAACCAAATGTCTCCGCAACTGCATGACGTAGTCAAAATGACCCGGAATGCAGCCAAAGAAATGCAACAGCTCGATAATGCGACACAAGAAATGATCAAAGAAATGCGCAAGATCAAACAGGCTGCGGAACAGAATGAGCGAGCATTTAAGCGAGAGATCGACCAAATGCAACGTGAAATCCAAGACCTGAGACGTCAATTAGGAGTATTAGACTCAACAAGAGCCAATCCTAAGGTGAGCATTGATGATCAAGCTCGCCGAGAGATAGCGGCTATCAGGCAGGAAGTTAAAGCGCTTGACGGAGCAAAAGCTAAGGTTCAAATTGAAGCAGCACAGGCGGGCAGTGGAGGAGAACTTGCTGCAGGCGGGGTCATAGGTGGAATGGCAGCCTACGCAGGGGCTGGCTATATCGAACAGTTATCCATGGAGACGCAAGCTAACGCCAGGCGTGCATTGCTCGGAAATACACCTGAAGAGTTGCTTCAATTCCAAAGGCAAGCTCAAGACTTGTCTATGATAAATCCAAATGTGGACCGAACTTATATCAAAGACTTGATGACACAAGCGACCAGATTCGATCCAGAGAACGGCGCGGAGATTACCAAACAGGCGCTGCAACTCAACGCGATTCGGCCAGACCTAGGCGGTGTTGAAGAATATCAAAAGACGATCTTTGCTATGAGGCAGGCTTGGAAAGATGTAACCGACATCGGGCGATTCGGGGACACTCTCGCAGAGATCGCGAACACCACAACAGACATTCGCGGAGAGGCATTGGACTCCATCGTGGAGTACTCAACCCAGGTCACCAAGTTTCTTGACACACCGGAAAAGCTGGCTGCCCTTGTGAAAGAGATGAACAATCTATGGTCGATTGACAAAGGATTCGACGCGCTGAAAGAGGCAACGATTAAACTGGATAACCAAGGGGATATGGTAAACGTTCTGAAAACTGCTTACGAGGCACAAGGGATGGATTCCGAGGCAGCCCAGAAAAAGGCCGAACAAGAATCGAAAACAATTGCCCAAGCGATTCACTCCGACAGCGTGGCGGAAAACCAGTTTGCTGTTGCTGCGTTGCTTCAAACCTTCGGTGGGATACAAGACCAGAAGGTACGGCAGGAATTGTTGAATGAATTGGGCGCCGGTCCTGGCGAAGATATTGCCAAGGCGTTCGCCCCCTTGTTGCAGGCTGCTGGCCGTATCGGTATGGCTGATGCCAGCCAATTCAACTATCGAGGTAGGTTGGAACAGTCATACAAAACGTATCAAGCGAGCGATCCGCTTCGGGGGTTTATTGAAGCGAAGACCATGTTTGCAAATGAGTTGATAGGGCTAGGAACTGTAATTGCTCAAGAGGTCAGTCCGATTATAAAAGGCTTAGGCATAGTGGTTAAAGGCACAAAGGAAGCTTTTGATGCAATGCCGACATGGTTAGCTTTACCTACGCTAGGCGCCATGTTGGGTTTAGCCACAGTCGGCCTTTGGAAATTCAAAGTGGCATTGTCAGCTGCAACTGAAGCAGCGGTACGACGCCGTCTTGGTGGCGACATTCCCGACATCGACATACCTGACAAGGATGACAAGAGGGCGAGAGGCGGTAAAGGTGGCCGCGGCGGCAAACGCAGTTGGTGGAATCCACTTAGCTGGGGCAGGAAAGAAGAAATTCCCGAGCGCAAGTGGTTAACATCTGAAGAAGCTGCCAAAAAGGCGCTGGGTGGTGCGGTACCGGAAGAAGTAACGAAAGCATCCAAGAGCGGTGTGCTTGAACGTCTCAAAGGGCTAGGAGGCATGCTGCCCAAAGGAGATACCGTTGCATCTGGGCTGAAAAGTGCATGGGAAGGTGTGAAGTCTTTGGGAGGTGGTCTCGTGAAAAGACTCCCTCTCATCGGAACCGCTATTGGAGCTGGCCAGATCCTCATGGCAGATAACAAACTTGAAACGGCCGGGAAGGTCGGCGCTGAAGCTCTCGGTGGATGGGGCGGCGCGGCAGCGGGCGCTGCGATCGGTTCTGCCGTACCAGTGATCGGCACCGCAGTCGGTGGCATAATCGGCGGTATCGCCGGGGCGCTTGGAGGCGGCGCGCTGTTCGACAAAGTGAAAGCCTGGTGGAGCGACGCTCCGGCCACGCCGCCACCCCCATCCAAGCCCGGAATGATAAAGCCGATCCCACGGGAAGAACTGGACAAGTTGCGGCCGGCGCCGCCCGTAGCGGGACCGCCCATTCCCCCTGTTTCACCGGTTGGAAAGATGGCTGAGAAGCCGAAACTTGTATCTGTGACGGTCTCGTCGATACCCATCACCTTGAAGGCGGAGGGGGTTCTTCAGGATGTGGCCGGCATGCTCCGACTGCTCCGTGACCCCGCCGTAAGTAACGAGGTGAAGCGAATCGTCGAAAAAGCGTTCATTGACGCACTGGAAACCCGCGGCGGTGTCGCTGGAGGAGGTGCCCCTGCATGATTCGCCTGCAAGGTAAGTACCGCCTGACGTTCCCCGTCACCCCGGGCGAGATCGAATTCCGTGGGTACGGGAACGACATCGAGAGTACAACCTCGATCAATCTCCTGACGAATAACCGGATTTCGGGCCGCCGGCCGAAGTCTATCGCTTTTGAGTTTGTACTGCCGGGTGACATCGAGGCGCCTTACATCGAAGTGGAAGGCTATCAGGGACCGCGCGCCTGGCTAGCCGGTCTGGATCGCCTGACAGGGGCAGAGGCGCTTCTGACCATCGACGAACTCAACCTCGCCTGGAACGTCCTCGTCGGCCCATGCGACGGCCGGTTCGTCGGAAAAAACGTAGACTACCACGGCACAATTGAGCTCCCCCTCTTTGTTAAAGAGGAGTTCGTTGAATGGTCCAATCAAAAACAGTTACTTTCTCCGGCGAAAGTAGTCGCCAAGCAGCAGAAAGCGCGGCCCAACACCAGTGGGAAAACAGCTAAAAAGAACAGCAGTTCGAAGTCGCTGGTTGATCCAGCCATCCAGCAGATTCAACGCGACCGAATCGAACGGAAGCTTGCCAGTGTAAATCGGGCAATCGGTACGTGAGGTGATTACCGCGTGAAAGTCATCTACGGCAAAGAGTCGACGCGCATCGACCTGACACCGGCCGTCCTGGACCTATCCTGGTCCTCATCCCGGGGCCAGATCGCCCAAAACTGCGATATCCGCGTCAAGAGTGCCCCGCCGTTGCAGTCGGCGGGCTTTTTGATGCTGTTCTCCGGCTACGAGCTGAAGGAGGCACAACAGTTCTTCCACGGCCCGATCGTACGGTTTGATCGAGACGACAAGACCGGCGATCTATCGGCCACGGCATACGAGTTGGCATGGTATCTGCAGAAGAACGAAACGTCTCGCATCAAGCTGAACGGTGACGCCGGCAAGGAGTTGGAGCGCATCATCCGGGCCACCGGGATCAACTTCTCGTGCCCGGCGTTCGGGTTTACGGTGAAAGATCGCTTCTCCTCTCAGTCCTTCGCTGCTCTTTACACGACCCTGACTGAACAGGCATACGAGAAGACCGGAAAGCGGTACTTCATCCAGCCGCAGCGTGACAAACTGACCGTCCTGCCAGAAGGCGGGAACAACGTGGTCCCAATGTTCCGGGCCAGCCTGCTGGAGAGCAGTTCAACGGGCGAGTCGATCGAGGAAGTGTACACGGTCGTCACGGTGGAGCGATACAAAGACGACAAGCTGGCCGGCAGCGTGACGAAAGAAAATGCCGGCCTGATCAAACAGATCGGGCGTATGCAGAAAGTTATCGATGCAGGCGAGGAGAAGGACCTCGCCTCTCTTGCATCGCGGCAGCTTGCGGAGCTGGCCAAGATTCCACGGACGCGTTCTATCACCGTGAAACACGAAGACAACAACGCGGCCCGGCTGCGGGCCGGCTGGCTCATCAAGATCATGGAGAAGGACAACAAGACGATTACGGACTGGATCGTCACAAGCTGCAGCGCACGCTGGAAAGGCGGTCAATACACCATGGACCTGACCTTGGAAAGGAGGGTGTAAACCTTGCACGCAGCCTTAGAGAAATTTTTCGCCGGCGCGCGGGAGGGGCTGACGGATACGAAGGTAGAGTTTGGCGATCTCCTTTCTCTGTCTCCTCTTTCCGTGAAACTGGACCAGGACCCGACTCCCTTGGAGGCAGACGAACTTGTCACGCTGCGGTCTGCCGACTTGAAGCCAGAGGATGCAGGGAAGAAGGTAGCCCTTTTACGATGCACAAACGGCCAATACCTGATTCTCGGGGAGGTGATCTGACGTGTTTCCTGAACTTCAGGGAGATGAATCTCAATTGGTCCAGTCCCCGGAAGACCTGATTCCCTGGACGTACCGGTTTGACTGGCAAACTAAGCAGCTCATGCAGGGGCCGGATGGCCGATACGTCCGCACGCAAACCTACGCGGAATACCTGGAGGAATCGGCGAAAAAAATCCTCAACACGAAGCGGTTCCGATACGCCATCTACTCGGAAAACTACGGCGTGGACTTTCTGACCGACATCGGCCGGATGAGATCGGGACTCTCCCTCCCAGTGATCAAAGCACAGGCTGAGGAAGCGCTGGAAGCTCACAGCGAGATCGAGCGGGCTGAGGTACTGGACATCCGATTTGAGGACAACCGGGTCATTTTCTCCCTAGAAATCGAAGGAGTTCGAGGCCGTACAAGAACGGAGGTGGACGCATGGCCACGTTAGAGAAACCGGAGATGCCGATTTTGCGGGAGACGCCGGATCAAATCTATCAGCGAATCGCCAACCGCATGGCGGAGATTGCCATCCAGCGCGGGGAGACGCCTCCGGCGACGGAAGAGGGGGAACTATTTTACGACCTGCTCTACCCTCTTGCTGAAGAAATCAGCGAACAGCAGCAGTTGTTCGAGTACGGTTTCTTGCAGCGTTTTCTTCCTTGGGCGGACGGAGAGTTCCTGGACGCAAGCGGCGTGTTCTTTGGTATCCCACGATTGGATGGTGAGACAGATGACCAATACCGGGAGCGGTTGATCGAGCGCGCCCGTACAGAGGAGGGCGACGGTCGGCGCGAGGATTACGAACGTTGGGCCCGGGATGTGGAAGGTGTCGGCGGAGCGAAGGCGATCGAGAAAGCCCGCCATGATCTGTCCATCGACGTGTACATCACGGACCTGAACGGGCAGCCGGCGACGGCCGAACTGGCGCAGATCGTCCGTGAAAAGCTGGAGGATAAGCGGCGGGCGCTGCATGACCTGCAGGTGCTGCCGGCCAACGTATTCCCTGTTACTGTTTCGGTCCATCTGGTGCTGCGGGCAGACGCAGTCTTGGAGACGGTAACAGCGGACATAACGGACCGGCTCAAAACCTACTTGAAGGGGCGTTTCGAGATTGTGTACCAGCAGATCGGAGCGCTCTTTTTCGTTGACGGCGTGGACGACTTCCGCGACTACACATTGAACGGCGGGACGGAAAACCTTACGGTGCCAGCCGACTCCGTGGCGACGCTGAATCTGGTGGTGACGACATGATTCCTGAACGGTACAGACGGAAGCTGCCGCCCTACTGGTACGAAAACAAGGTGGCCGAGTACCATTTCGAGGGGGCGGCTGCCGCCATTGATACTTTCAAGGCCCAACGAGAGGACGTTCAGACACAGATGTCTCCCTTGTCGGCCACCTGGGGGCTGGACATCTGGGATTGGATCTATTTCGGGATAAAACAGTCAGGCAGCATTGAGGAACGGCGCAAGAATATTCTACGAAAACATTGGGCTCGGCTGCCATTTACCTTACCGGTTCTAAGAGCAATGGGTCAGGCGGTTGGGAAGCTGGAGAAAGTTACGGAGGATTTCCCGAACAAGGAAATAGTGTTCGAGTTCTCGGATTCACAACCCGTCAATCTCCTTGATTTGTCCAAGGATTTTGACCGGATCCGACCTATCCATGTCAATCGCAGCAAGGCAGTGGTTAACAGCAGAGGCGAAGACATTCTGGTTTCGGCTGCAGCACGCTTTTTCGAGGTTGACTACATGCTCTGCGGTACCTTTTACCCCGAAGACGACCTGGAGGGCCGCATCTTCCGTGAAGCTGTGGCTGTAGCCGAATCTGCACGTACACACACGGTGGATTACCCACTGACCAATACGTTCTACTCGGTTCCGGAATAGGAGGTGAGAACATTGGCCATCGTTCAGAACCGGCTGCTTGAGTTGCTTCGGGATGATTTAAGCGGCCATGTGGCAAATGCCTTGGTAAACGTCGACGGGCAGGTAAAAACCTACCCGATTTTCAAGACAAGCATCAACGGAATGAAGGTCACCAAATACATCTATTTGGACGACGTGCAAGCCCAGGGACAAATCCAGGCAGCATCCTTGATCGATAGCACCGGAAACGCCCTGGCGACGAAACCGCTAAGCATCACAAAAGGTGACAGCGGCTTGCTGATCGCCTTTGAATTTGAAGTGAAAGTGGAGGTGAGCACATCATGAGCTATCAAAAGAATACCTGGGTCGACCATATCATCGACCCGACCACCGGCGAAGTTGTCCAGCAGGGGACAAAGGTTACAGCGAACCGTCTCAACAACTTGGAAAACGGCGTTGAAAAGGCGCACCAGTTGGTTGAAAGCCTCGCCCAGAGCGTTGTCGGCAGTTCTGTCATTTCGGGACTGACCTTCACAGCAAATGGTTTGATCGCAAGTTGGACATCAGGGTCAGCCTACGTGAACGGCGTGCGCTTCGATGTCCCGGCCGGCAGCATCACGCTGAACCCGACACAGGGCCAATACATTTACCTCGATTCCGACGGTGTGGTCAAAATTACTACGAACCAAGCAACTGCGCAAGCGAAATGCCTTCTTTGGTATTTTGCTACGGATGCCAGCAGCGTCATCACTTCGACTGACCGGCGCGCGGTCGTAGACAGTGCCGCGTTTGTCAAGCAAACCGAGGTGGCTGCGAATGGAGCAAACAAGATTCCAAGGCTCGATGCGCAGGGAAAAGGGGCTTTCAGCATCACCGGTGACGCTGCCAGCGTAGGAGGTAAAACCGTTGGATCCGGGCCTAATCAGATTCCGACGAGAGACCAGTACGGACGCGTGGTTGCGGACCACATTACCGACTACAAGGTAGTGCGCAGCGGAAAGGATGCAAACGGAATCTTCACAGTTGTGGAGCTCCGGAGACCAGCGGACGATAAGCTGTACATGCGCTCGACTCTTTCAAACCCGGATGCCCGTGGGAACTACCAGACGGATACCCGGGTTTTTTACAAAGCGGATGGGACGACGGTGGATTACACGAAGGTGTACACGTTGACATATGACGCCGACGGTGACTTGGTAAGCGAGGTGCCTGCTCCATGATGGACGTTTTGCGAGCACATGGGCTGGGAAAGGGGCTTAACTCCGCCGACAAACAAGCGTTGATTGATCTTGTCAACGCAGCCGACGCGAATCAGAGCGCTGTGAAAACAGACATAATCAACAAACTTAAGGCTAAAGATTCCACATTACCGCTAAACGCAGCATCCACATGGGCGGACATTCTGGCAGCGATTCCACAAATAAAAATCGGGAAGAAGTGGGCGAACGGATCTATTAGCGTAATATCAGCAGCCACGGCAATAACCGTTTCTGGTTTAAATTTTAGACCTTCATTCGTGTTGGTGTATTACCACGGTACAGGAGGTACACCTGTTCACGGCTTCAATGTCTTCAATAATCATACCTACAACGACACAAATTTTGCCGACAAACTTGAAAACCGTTCTGTTTCATGGGGGAACACCCAAGGCATCTTTATGGCTTCGGCGGGTACGTGGGTAATCAATAATGACGGGTTTACACTTACGCCGAATCGTACCGGATACCAATCTGATTACGCATTGTGGTGGGCATTTGAGTAGAAAGGAGGTAGCACATGGCAAAACTTCCAAGCACAGCGACGATAAAGGACATTATCGCCGCCTTACAGCAAATGGAGTGCATCAATCAGAAAACGGACTTGGCCGCAACCGTAGGAAGTCCAGCGTCTGCGAGCGATGCTGTGGCAACGATTATCACGAAATTACAAAACGCAAAAAATTCACTTGCGGCAAATCTAACGGCGAAGGGGCAAAGTGCAACCGGAACCGAAAGTCTTCAATCGCTTGCGAATAAGGTCAATTCATTGCCGGTAAAAAAATGGGCGACAGTAACGGCCACAGTTGAAGGGGGTGGAGGAAATTCGACTGTCACGGTAAGTGGTCTGACGTTTAAACCTTCCTTGATCATAGTAAAGCACAGAAACGGAGCAAACAACGGTGACTTTTGGGCGCTTTACTTTGCAAATTTCCCCAATGCTTATGATACAGTTTTAACAACTATCTCAGCTATTACAGATGGGAGCCAGGATACTTACAATGCCAAAAACAACACAGCTAATGGCGGTTATATAAATTCATCTGGATTCAAATTGTTTATACAATCCTCAACTCCAGGCACACAAGCTACATGCTGGATTTATGAATAAAGGAGGAGTAATAAGATGAACTTTATTGGTCGCAAAATCTATTACGACAAACTGACTGGCAACGTACTGGTGGACACCGGGGAACGAGCGGGTTATGTTCGGGAAACCACGGTCGAGGAGGACTTTCTAACATACAATGCGCTGTCTGAACGTGTTCCCGAGTCTGTCGGCTGCCTCCAACTGGAGTATGGCCAGGACGCAGACAAATTCGCGCAGTACCTCTACCGCGTCGATCCCGCGACAGAGACGATCATCTGGGACCCGACGCCGATCGGAGCGAGCCTTGATGAGGCGAAAACGGCCAAGCTCGCGTTTCTGAATAACGAGTGCAGTAAAGCAATTAATGCCGGCTTTACTTCCGCATCCACAGGTCATTTCTTCATTTTTGATGAGGAGGCGCAGGCAAACTTTAACCAACAAAGCACCCTGTTGCTCCTGAAACCAGACATCGCGGAGGTGCAATGGAAAACGGAGGACGCTGGCATCATTACGCTGACGCGGGAGCAATTTATCAACGTAGTCTTTGAAGCAGGTCAGCACAAGCAGCAGCAGATCAACAAGTATTGGGATCTCAAGGCCCGAGTACAGGCAGCTACAACAAAAGAAGAAGTCGATGCGATCAATTGGTAGGAGGCGAGGCGTGTGGAACTCAGACGCTTCGACCTCCTTTTTGTTCGGGGGCGGTCGTTTGTCGGCCGGCTTGTACAAGCTGTCACGCAGTCTCCCTACAGCCATGTGGCGATCGTGTTGGACCAGTGGCATGTAGCCGAGACGGACTGGCGGTATCCGCTGACTGTCCGGCACCTGTCATACCCGACGGACACTTTTGACGTCTACCGGTATCGCGGGGAACTGACGGCAGAGCAGTTGACTGCGATGGAGTGTTTTCTGCACGAGAAGCTGACCACGCCGTACGACTATGTGCAGAGCCTGACAAACGGCTTGTATCTCCTGATCGGCATACCGATCCGGGACGCGCCCGGGCGGATGAACTGCTCCGAGACGGTCGACCGGATGTTCGCGGCGGCCGGCATCGACCTCTGCCCGGCCGTGTTGGGCCATGTGACGCCGGCCGACTTGGCGCGTTCAGAGAAGCTAAAAAAAATAACGTAGGGGAGCCGCGGCTCCCCTTTTTGCATCAAGACTGAGAGCCCGCCCCGTGCCGAGCGGGACATTAGTTTTGCCCTTGGGGCCAGGAGGGAAGACCATTGAGCATTAAAAACACTTTGATCACAGCAGCAATTGGAACGAATGGAAAAGAAGCAGCCTTTGGTGGGGCTGTAGCCGTTGTTGGATCAGCGATCAGCGCTTTCCTTGGAGGGTGGGATGCCCTCTTGAAACTCCTCATTCTTTGCATGATTTTCGATTACGCAACCGGTTTTCTTGGTGCTGTAAAAAGAAAAAAGGTCAACAGCGATGTCATGTTTTGGGGGGGAATCCGAAAGATCGTTGTTCTGGTTGTCATCGGTTTGGCTGTTCTTTGCGATCAGATGCTAGGGAATGAGTCGCCGGTTTTTCGCACGTTGGCCTTGTATTTTTATATCGGGCGCGAGGGGCTGAGTATCGTTGAAAACTTAGGCGTCCTAGGCGTACCGATGCCAGCGTTTTTCAAACAGATGATGGAGCAGTTACATGAGAAAGGAGAGGCGAAGTAACATGACAAAACGAATCATACTGATCGACCCCGGCCACGGCGCCGAGACGCCTGGCAAGCGCTCCCCGGACGGTACGCTGCGGGAGTATGAGTTCAACCGAAATGTCGCCCGCCGTCTGGTGAAAAAACTCCAAACGTCCGGTTTCGATGCCCGCCTGACGGTGAACGATGACACGGACATGCCTTTGATTCAGCGCACGAACCAAGCGCGAGACTTGAAACGGCAGGGATATGACGTCCTGCTTGTGTCGATCCACGCCAACGCTGCCGGTAATGGAGGTTGGAGCACGGCGAAAGGGATCGAGACATACACGAACGACCAGGCGGAGAAGCTGGCTCAGATCATCCAGCGTCGCCTCGTAGCTGATACCAGTCTGCGGGATCGCGGGGTGAAACGAGCTGACCTTCATATCACCAGAGAAACCGCAAAATACGGCATTCCTGGTGTGCTTTGCGAGCTGGGATTCATGACCAACCGGGACGAGTGCATGCTGTTGAAAACAGATGCCTACCGGGAGAAGTGCGCCACCGCGATTGCAAAGGCCATCTGCGAGCACTACGGAGTGCCTTTCAAGACATCAACAGAAAATCCACAACCGGCACAGAAACCTAAGGTTGCCATCGAAATTAACGGTAGCCGCCTGCCGGTCCAAGGATACCTCCGTGACGGCGTATCCTGGTTGCCGATCCGGGCCGTAGCCGAGGCAGCCGGCGGGAAAGTGGAGTGGTGCGCTTGCACGAAGCAGGTCCGCGTGAACGGAAAAGACGTGACGGAGACAATCGAGAACGGCACGTCGTATGCTCCGGCTAGGGAGCTGGCCGCCATCCTCGGTCTGGCTGTCGAGTGGTGCGGGCAAACGAAAACCGTGAAACTGAAGAAAGGGTGTGCGTAACATGAAGAAAGACGGAAACATCGTGGTGCTGATCACTGGCCTGCTGGGCGCCGCCAAGCTAGCGCTGGAGGCTTTCGGATACTCGATTATCACCGACGACCAGATCAACGCGATTGCGAACGGCGTGGCGGCGGCTGCCACGTGGTGGCTGCGTTTTTCAACAATCTTAAGCGACCAAATGGAAATCCCCCGTCACAATGACGGGGGAAACGTAATTACTTCAACGGTCTTCCAGGGTTCCTCGAAGTACTTCTTTGCTTTCCTCTCACATTTAGCTCCTCCTTCCATTTATCGATGTCAGGCTTCAACCATAAAGGGCCACAAGAGAGTGTCTTCACTGGTTCTGGAAATTTCCCTCGTTTGATATAGGTTTGAATGTAACCTTTTGTCTTTCCAGTTAAATCGCACACTTCCCCAAACCCCAACAGATCATCAAGTTCAACCTGCATATTAATCCCTTCTTCCCATCACTGCTGTTACCCATAAGTATGTCACCGCGACAACCAGGATAGCCTTTTGCCACCACTGATCAGTGGGCGAGTATGTGGCTAGAAGAGCTAACCCTAAAACTCCACGGGTGGAAACCAGATTTCGGACGTCTATTTTTCTTTTCTTCATGCTATACTTAGGATGGTGGGGGGAGGTTTCCCTCCCCGGTGTTACTTGCGGCGTTTACCTTGGCGGGGGCGCCGCTTGCGCTTTTTCTTCCGCTTTTTCAGCTTCGGGTGTACCCAATCTTTATAGATCGTGTACAGGAAGATGATGAGCGGAAGCCAATCCTTTAACCATCCCAAGTTCTCACCTCCTTTCTGACTTAATTATACCACAATGTCGTACAATGTACAACAAAAAGGTGTATTTATTGGTCAAAAGTATAAAAATGACACTAATTCGAGATGTAAGGGATTGACAATTAATTTTCAAGAATTTAAAGTAAAGAGGCAAATAGGTTCGTTTGACACACATGACTAAAAATTTATAAAATTAAGACAATTAAAACGTTAAGGGATAGAATATGCCAAGTTTTGATGCATATCATGGTACTACGAGAACATCAGCTGAAGCCATACTTAAGTCGAGAGAATTTAAACCAGGCGCCCCCAGAGATGACCATTGGCTAGGAAAGGGAGCCTATTTTTTCAGAGATGATTTAGAATCCGCGAAGCTGTGGGCAATTTCAAAAATTAAAGAAACGCCTGGTCTTACACACGAAACTCCTTATGTGCTCATTGCTAAAATCGAAGTCCCTGACGAAAATTTTCTTGACCTTGATTCAAGAGAAGGATTGAATAAGCTGAATACACTCACAAGAAAATACCGTGGAGGATTTAAGTTAAAAGGCAATACGCCACGGGAAAAAACGCCAGCACAAATTAGACACATAGTAATGACGTGGTTGCCGGAATCAATTTGGGTAATTCAGAGAACTTTCCCCGTACCTTCAGTATACGATAAATTTCTGTTATTCAACGCAATGGGGCTTGGATTAAATAGCCGCCAAGTATGTGTAAGAAATTCTAAGGCAATCATAAGGGATACAATCGATTGCGTTTTTTCTCGTAACGGTGAGATTGTACACAGAAAAAGAAAGCAGCCTCGATTTTTAGGTTAATTATTGAAAGCGAGGAGAACACATGAAATTCTCTAGCGAAGAAAGAAAACGTATGGCTGACCTTGCGAAAGAGTTTGGATTCGAACTGACGTTTGATGAGGGAATAAATGGCATATTGGTGGAAGATCAGGATGGTGAAATACTTTACCAAATTGAAGATCTATTTCCCGAAATGACTGTGGATGAAGACCTCGAAACAGGTCATTTTGAGCTTGGAATCACTGTAACACCAGTTGAATCAAGAAAATTGTCTTGGGAAGATGATGAATACTCAATTAAAATTATTTCAACGGAGTTAGAGGCGGCGTAGGTAAATGGGACAGGCAGTTTTTCAATTAAGAGACTACCATGTAATTGAGACGGTATACAAATTTGACCCTTTTTTTAATGATGATGATTCTGAAAAGTTAACCCCAAAGTTCTCTTTTGCATCTAGGAGAAATCTTGATGACCCAACACTGATTGCTGTGGAGTTAGGAATAACCATTGGGGATGAAGAGTTGGATACCACATCTCTTTTTGTAAGTGCAAAAATTCTTGGCATCTTTCAGATAGTTGGGGAGTTGGAAGAAAAAGAAGTTATCAAATTTACTAGGTTGAACGCTGTTGCGTTACTGTATCCATACTTAAGGGCTCTAATATCTGACCTTACTAGTAAAGGGAGCGAGGCTCCAATTATTCTGCCAACGATGAATATCGCACAAATGATGGAAAGGGTTCATGGGATAGATGAAAATGATTTGAAACAGAAAACGGAGAAAAAAAGTACATAGGATCAAGGAGCCATGCGCCTTGCTTTATTGCAGGGCGTTTTCATTCCTCTATAACTCGAACGTACGTTCTTGTTTGGTGGTGTTTATATGAATAGGGTAGTCTTATCCTGGCTCCTCTGGCACCAGGCTGTTGAATTCCTAAAGCACGACATTCCCTTAATGGAATCGTCAGATACTCGCTTCCCGATCGTGTATGGGGCGTATCTTCGTCTACTTGGCAAAGCAGCACTCACCAAGGAACAGGAAGCGACCAAGGGACTGCGGCGCGCCGGCATCACCATTTTGGGTGAGAAGACCGACCGTGGCGAGTACTTCGTCATGTGGCGTCAGGGTGGCCAGACGGAAATGCTTCGGATTCACGAGCAGAAGCTCCGGGCCGAAGTGCAGAAGAAGATTGACAAGCTGATGGTTAAGATCGCGGAAGAACGACAATAATGACAGAGGATACCCTCTTTCACCGTTCCCTCGCTGCGGCGGGGGATTTCTTTTCGCCAAAACCTCTGTTCCTTCACCAAAGGATTCGACACCAACGTTGACGAAAGCCTTACTGGGGTGATTGTATGCGCTGCCGGTTAAAAGAGATTTTGGAGGAGCGTGGCATCAAGCAAAAGTGGTTGCAAGAGCGCGTCGGTATGAGCCAGAGCGCCATTAATCGATTGGTAAACGGAAAGTCTTCGCCGCTGTTAGAAGATGCCATACGTATTGCCAAGGTATTGGAACTGCGGGTCGAGGACATATGGGACATAGATGAATAATTTTATGTCGTGGACAATCAATTTTTAACCGTTGACCGCATACATTGTGCCATCAACCGAAAGGAGATGGTGCATATGTGGATTGTCCATCAGCGTATGGCGGAATTGTGGGTGCTGAACCGTCGCAGGCCGCTGACCAATGAAGAGATGACGGAGATGTCGCATTGCTTGGAGGCAAATGTGCAGCGTGCTTGGGAGATCGCTAAACTCAAGAATCTGTCACTGTTGGCCAGCATGACTGGTGACGTTGAGTGGCAGCATGAGCTGTGCGCAAAGTTGGATAGGCTGACAGGGTAAGAATATAATTACTTGAGGATCGAAAAAGTATTACCCTATAGCAATTGTAGGAGAAACCACCTCCCGCGTTCAGAACCGGTTGAAGGAATTGGAAGACGAAAAAGTGGACCGCCACATCCCGCTCGGATTGGCGACGGGCAGCAGCTTCCTGGCGCAGATGGGGCCGGAACTTCCCGTCACCTTTGTGCCGATCGGGGCGGTGAAGACGCGCCTGGATACGGAGATGAAGGAAGCGGGCATCAACATGGTGCTGGTCACGGTGTACATCTACGTCGACGTGGATTTGCGGATCGTCATCCCGTTTGCCACCGACCAAAAGACGGTGACCACCAAAATCCCGATCACCCACTCGCTCGTCATCGGCGACGTGCCGCAGTACCTGTACAACAATCCGGAAGGAAAGCCGGACGTGCCAAGGCCGGATGCTCAGCCGGACAACACGCCGTAAGGGGAAAGCCCGGATGAAGAATTCCGGGCTTTCCTGCTGATTTCGCCGCCGTCGCCCGAAAAAAGTGTAGGACTCGTCTGAAATTGTGGTATAATGCCCGTAACTGAATACCAACCTTCAGGGCAGGGTGAAATTCCCGACCGGCGGTGATGACGAACGCACGTCTCAGCCCGCGACTCGCTGACGGCTTTGGCCGACAGCGACTGACTTGGTGAAATTCCAAGGCCGACGGTACAGTCCGGATGGGAGAAGGTATTTGGTGAGCCTGTGCGTCCGTTTTTTGGAAAAAACGGACGGCAACAGGCTTATTCCCCTATGCCCTGATTCGATGTCAGGGCATTTTTTGTTGGGGCGAAAACGAAGCAGGAAAGGAGCGCACGATGGAACACGACGCACGATACATGGCGCTGGCGCTGGAGCTGGCGCGCTCCGCGGCGGGACAAACCAGCCCCAATCCGCTGGTGGGGGCCGTGGTGGTAAAAGACGGCGAGGTCGTCGGCATGGGGGCCCACCTGAAAGCAGGCCAGCCTCATGCAGAGGTGCACGCGCTGCGGATGGCCGGCGAACGGGCAAAAGGGGCCACCTTGTACGTCACGCTGGAGCCGTGCAGCCATTACGGACGAACGCCTCCCTGCGCTGACACGGTCATCCAGGCGGGGATCAGCCGTGTGGTGGTGGCCGTGCTGGATCCCAATCCGCTGGTGGCGGGGCAGGGGGTGTCCCGGCTGATCGCCGCCGGCGTGGAGGTCACCGTCGGCATCGGGGAGACGGAGGCGCGGCGGCTCAACGAAGTCTTTTTCCACTACATCACCACCCGGCGGCCGTTCGTCACCGTGAAGACGGCCAGCACCCTGGACGGCAAAATCGCCACGGTGACGGGGCACAGCCGCTGGATCACGGGCGAGGAGGCGCGCGGGCAGGTGCACGAACTGCGCCGGCGGCACGATGCGATTCTCGTGGGGGTCGGGACGGTGATCGCCGACGACCCCGAGCTGACGGCCCGGACGGCGGGCACGGCGACGGGCCGTCAGCCGGTTCGGGTCATCCTGGACAGGCGGCTGCGCACGCCGCTGGATGCCCGCGTGGTGAATGACGGCAAGGCGCCAACGTGGATTGTCACCTCGGCGGAGGCGCCGGCAGAGAAGCGGGCGGCGCTGGAGGAGCGCGGTGTGACGGTACTCGTGCCGGACGGACCGGTCACGGTGGAGCAGGTGCTGGACGAACTGGGAGCGCGGGGCATCACCTCGCTTTTGGTGGAAGGCGGTGCGGAGGTAAACGGTTCGTTTCTCCGCGCGCGGGCGGTCCAAAAGATCGTCGCCTACCTCTCCATGAAGCTGGTCGGCGGCGCCGGTGCCCCCACGCCGTTTGGCGGTCCGGGGCTGGAACGGATGGACGAGGCGGTGCCGCTGGCCGATGTCGAGTGGGAGCAGGTGGGACCGCACGACCTGCGCATTACCGGCTACCCCGTCTGGGATTCGGAATCATGAGACACAAGGAGGAGAGCGACGCCATGTTTACCGGACTGGTAGAAGAAGTGGGCGTAGTGGAGAGCGTGACGGGAGACGGGCAGGCATGCCGCATGGTGATCCGTGCCGAACGGGTGCTGGAGGGCGTCCGCGTCGGCGACAGCATCGCCGTCAACGGCGTCTGCCTGACCGTAACGGCCCATACCGACCGTCAATTCAGCGTGGACGTGATGCCGGAGACCTTGAACAAAACCAGTTTGCGGCAGGCAAAACGGGGGCAGATTGTCAACCTGGAGCGGGCGATGAGGCTGGGGGACCGCTTCGGCGGCCACATCGTCTCCGGCCACGTGGACGGGACGGGAACCATTCTCTCGCGCCACCCGCATGCCAACGCGGTGCTGTTTCGGATCGGAGCGGAGCCGGATGTGCTCAAATACGTGGTGCCGCGCGGCTCGATCTGCCTGGACGGCATCAGCCTGACGGTCGTCGACGTGGACGCGGAAAGCTTTTCCGTCTCCATCATCCCGCACACCTTGGCCCACACCAATTTGCGGGACAAGCGGATCGGGGATCCGGTCAACCTCGAAGCGGATGTCATCGGCAAGTACGTGGAGAGGCTGCTGGCGTGGCGCTCCGAACAGCCGCAGCCGGAGCGGCGGACGGGGCTTACGCCGGAGTTTTTGCGGGAGCACGGGTTCGTCTAATGGAATCGACGGGTGCTGCCAAAACAGAGGGGAGGGAACCGACCATGTTCCATGCCATAGAAGAAGCGCTGGAAGACTTGAGACGGGGAAAAGCGGTGATCGTCGTGGACGACGAGGACCGGGAAAACGAAGGGGATTTCGTATGCCTGGCGGAAGCGGCCACGCCGGAGATGATCAATTTCATGGTGACGCACGGACGCGGCCTCGTCTGTGTGCCGATCACGGAAGAGCACGCCGCCCGGCTGCGGCTCAAGCCGATGGTGGAGGCAAACACGGACCGGCAGGGTACGGCGTTTACCGTCTCCATCGACGAAGCGGGAACCCATACGGGCATCTCCGCTCACGAACGCTCGCGCACCGTGCTGGCGATGCTGGACGATCAAAAAACGGCGGACGATTTTCGCCGTCCGGGCCACATCTTTCCGCTGATCGCCAAACCGGGCGGCGTCCTGCGCCGGGCCGGACACACCGAGGCGGCCGTCGATCTGGCCCGGCTGGCGGGCGCTTTTCCCGCCGGGGTGATCTGCGAAATCATGAACGAGGACGGGACGATGGCCCGCCTGCCCCAACTGGCCGAGATCGCCGAGCGTTTTGATCTCAAGCTGATCACCATTGCCGACCTGATCCGCTACCGGATGCGGACGGAGCGGCTGGTCAAGCGGGAAATCGAGGTGAACCTGCCTACCGAATACGGCGACTTCCGCATCGCCGCCTACACCAACGAACTGGACGGCAAAGAGCACGTGGCGGTGATCAAGGGAGAGATCACGCCCGACGAACCGGTGCTGGTGCGGGTCCACTCCGAGTGCCTGACCGGCGATATTTTCGGCTCGCACCGCTGCGACTGCGGCCCCCAACTGCACGCCGCCCTGCGGCAGATCGAAGCGGAAGGACGGGGCGTCCTCCTGTACATGCGGCAGGAGGGGCGCGGCATCGGCCTGATCAACAAACTGCGCGCCTACAAGCTGCAGGAGGACGGCTACGACACCGTGGAAGCGAACGAAAAGCTGGGCTTCCCCGCCGACCTGCGCGACTACGGGATCGGGGCGCAAATCCTGCGCGATCTGGGCGTGAAACGCATGCGGCTGTTGACCAACAACCCGCGGAAGATCCGCGGCCTCAGCGGCTACGGACTGGAAGTGGCAGAGCGGGTGCCGATTCAGATGCCGGCCCATCCGCACAACAGGCGGTATCTGGCCGCCAAACACGAGAAGCTGGGTCACCTGCTTCAACTTTGAACAAGGAGTGAACAACCATGAAAGTGTTCGAGGGAAATCTGGTAGGAACGGGTCTGCGAGTAGGCATCGTGGCAGCCCGGTTTAACGAATTGATCGTCAGCAAGCTGCTCGGCGGCGCGCTGGACGCGCTGAAGCGGCACGGCGTGGAGGAAGCAAACGTCGACGTGGCCTGGGTGCCCGGCGCCTTTGAAATCCCGCTGATCGCCAAGCGAATGGCGGAGTCCGGCCGCTACGACGCCGTCGTCACGCTGGGCGCGGTCATTCGCGGAGCGACGCCTCACTTTGACTACGTGTGCAGCGAATGCGCCAAAGGGGTGGCGTCCATCTCCCTGGCTACGGGCGTTCCCGTGATTTTTGGCGTGCTGACGACGGACTCGATCGAGCAGGCGATCGAGCGGGCCGGCACCAAAGCAGGCAACAAAGGATGGGAAGCGGCCGCAGCCGCCATCGAAATGGCGAACCTGAATCGGCAGTTCGCCTAAAGGGCGGCCGCTATTCCCGCAGACGCTTCCACTCCCGCCAGGCCGCACGCAGGGCCTGGCGGTTCCATTTCCGTTCCCTGCCGAACAGGGCCTTGATCAGCCCGACAAACATCGTCTCCTGCTCCTCGGTGTAGGGATACCAGTTGACCTCCCGTTTTCGCCTGCCGGGATCGTGCATGACGGAGACGGCGTGCGTAAACGCCCGCAAGCCTTCCGGACCGCGGTAGCGCCCGATGCCGCTCTGCTTTACGCCGCCGAACGGCAGATGGGGGTTGGCGTAGCTGACCAGGCAGTCGTTGATGCAGACATTGCCGGTTTCCAACTGCAGCGCGACTCGTCTGGCCTTTGTCTCGTCCTGCGACCAGACAGAAGCGTTCAGCCCGTACGGCGAGTCGTTTGCCAGGCGGATCGCTTCTTCCTCGGAGGAAAAGGGCATGATCGGCAGGACGGGGCCAAACGTCTCCTCGCGCATGATTTTCATCGCGTGCGTCACACCCGTCAGGACGGTCGGGGGCAGAAACATCCCGTCTTTTTCAAAGCGGCCGCCGATCTCCACCACGGCTCCCTTGGCGATGGCGTCGGCCACGTGGTCACGAACGATCTCGACCTGTCGGGGAAAGGTCATTGACCCGATGTCCGCCTGACGGGGAAAGCCTTGGCGCAGCGCCGCCGTCTTCGCCTTGACCAGCTCCACAAACTGCGGGTACACGCTTTGCTCGACGTAGAGACGCTCGACGGACATGCAGACCTGTCCCGCGTTGGTGAACGCGCCCCAGACGGCGGCATTGGCGGCCCGCTCCAAATGGGCGTCGGCAAAGACGATCATCGGGTCCTTGCCGCCCAGCTCCAGTTCCACCGGGATCAGGTGTTCCGCCGCCTGCTTCATGATGGCGCGGCCCGTCGCCGCCGAGCCGGTGAAAAAGATCTTGTCCGGCTTGGCAGCCACCAGCGCCTGCCCCACCTCCCTGCCGCCGTGAAGCACCTGGATGACCCCCTCGGGGAAGCCGACGGCCCGGAACAGTTCGTCCATGACCAGGCCGGTGTACGGCGTGACTTCCGACGGCTTCAGCAGGACCGTGTTGCCGGCCGCCAGCGCGGAAAGGGCGGGAATGACGGAAAGCTGGAACGGGTAATTCCACGGCGAAATGACCGCGACCACGCCCAGCGGTTTGTAGTGGATGGACGACCGTTTCGGCCACAGCACCAGCGGCGTGGGCACCCGTCTGGGGGACAGCATCCGCTTCGCGTGCTTCTCGTAGAAGCGGATCGTGTCCGCGGTGACGAAGATTTCCGTCATGAGCGCTTCCAGCGTGAGTTTGCCGGTGTCGGCGCTGATTTTCTCCGCCAGCGCTTCCGCCTGCTCCACCAGGTAATGGCGCAGCCGGGTCAGGTAGTGGAGCCGCTCCGGAAGCGGCCTGGCGGACCAACCGCCAAACGCCTGCCTGGCTCGCTCCATTGCCAGGCGTACCTCCTCCGGCGTCGCCTCCGCCAGTTCGCCGAGGATGGCGCCGGTGGCCGGATTTTGCATCGTGAGAACGCCCATGGTGTATCACCTCTCCGTTTGGGATGATGGGGACAATAACAGCGCAAGCATGCGGGGGAGCGCCTGCTCCAGCCGATTCACCGTCTGCTCGGGATCGTCCGCCTCGTCGAGAAGCGCTTGAAAAAACAGGCCGTCGATCAGCGAGTAGAGCAGCGGGACGGTCTCATCCGCTTCCGTCAGGGGAGAAAGCCCCGCTTCCCTGCGCAATCTGTCCAGCATCTCGCCGATCAGCTCGCAGAGGCGGGTGCGTATCTCCCGCACGCCGTCGCGAAATGCGGGCAGGTACATGGCCTGCACCTGAAAGTCGTACCACAGGCGGTGCACCGCCTGATCCTCGACCAACGCCCGGCGCAGCACCGCGAGCAGCCGGTCCATCCACCCTTCCAGGGGGGCGCTCAGGAGTTCCTGCTCCAGCTCCCGCAGAAACCGCTCCTTGTACCCCGAGATGACGGCAAGCAGCAGGTCTTCCTTGCTGGCAAAATAATAGTGCAGGATGCCCAGCGAGACGCCGGACTCCCGGGCGATGTCGCGCAGCGAGACGCGGGCGTACCCTTTTTCGGCGAGGCAGCGGGTCGCCTGTTCGATCAGGTAGGCCCGTTTGGCGTCCGCTTTTGTTTGTGAACGGGCGGAACGGGTCACGGTTTTACACACCACCATTTTTGGACAATTGTCCAGTTTTTCTGTTTTCATTGTATGTAGGGTGGGTGTTTCTGTCAAACGCGCCAAATGTGTCAAACGAACCAACGGCCGTTTTCCCGTCGAGGAACGATGCCGTTCGATTGGGGCGGACGCAAAAAAAGAAGCGGCTTTTCACCGCTTCTTTTTGCTGTACATCTGCCGTTCCCAGCGCTTCAGATAAGGATACGGGTCAAATGCCCATTCGCTGTAGCCCCTGTCCCGGTACATGCCGTAGTGCAGGTGGGGGGGAAACTTGCCGGATGTCCCCGGTTTGCCGTAGCCGGAACTGCCGACGTAGCCCAGCACTTCCCCCGGTTCGACGATGTCTCCTGGCTTCAACCCCTTTCGGAAAGAGGAGAGGTGGGCAAAGTAGTGGTAGACGTTGCCCATGTCCCGCATCCCGATGCGCCACCCTCCGTACCGGTTCCAGCCGACCACTTCGATCACGCCGTACCCTGTGCTGAGCACGGGCGTCCCGTATCCGGCAAAGATGTCCGTCCCTTCGTGGATGCGCCGCCCGCCCCAGCCGCGCGGGTCGCCCCACGTGCTGTGGTAGCTGTAGTTGTACCGCTTGGGGATGGGGAAGTGGTGGCCGTCCAGATCCAGCCGCTTGTACTTGTCGTAAACGGCGGCAAACTGGGTGATGGTCTTGACCGCCCAATCCCACTTGTAGTAGGCCCACAAGCCGATGCGCCAGTCGTCATGCTGGAAGCCGTACGAGGCGAGGAAGCGGATCATCGCCGCAAGCACGTCCATGTCGTTGGTGCGGTCCGCTTTTCCGTCTCCGTCCCCGTCTGCCCCGATTCCGCCAAAAAAGCGGATGGAAACCGGATCCGTGTCGTCGTCCTCGGGATTGAGTTCTCCGCACCACAGGGCGGGGGGAATGTCGATCGCGGTCAAGCGCTCCGGCTCCTTCTGAGGGGGCTCCTGTTTGGACCGTTTTTGCATGGTTCGCTCGTATTGATCAATGGCCGCCACATACGGCCAGGGGATACCGTAGACCAGTTCCATCCGCTGGAACAGCTCCAGCCGCTCCTTGAGGACGGGATCGGCCTGAGTGCCGGACGAGACGGACGAAGCAGCCGTTACAGCGGAAGACAGCGGACAGGCGGCAACTGCCAAACACAAGCTGATCTGAACGATTAGGCGGAAAACAAACATTCCGTCTCCCTCCAGCCAGGTAGTTTCTCGTTGTAGTTTCTGCCAGCTTCCCCGCTTTATCCGCATTACTTTTTGCCAAATGGCAGACGGAATGGCAGGCGCCGGAAGCCGAATTGGTGTATGATGCAAGAAAAGGAACCGTGCCGGAGGGATGGGTGATGATGAGATTGGTCATACGCAGCGAACGGCCGCTGTTTTTGCGCGAACTGGCCGAACCGCTGAGGCGCCTGCTGCCCGCCGGGGAAACGGACCGTTTCTCCGCGGACGAACGGGTCGCGGACATCCTGAATCGCGCAGCGGCGTACCGGCCGTTTTGCCGCGAGGACGACTGGGCGGCGGAGGAGGAGGCGCTGCGGACGCTGATGACGCTTCTTCCGGAAAACGGCCGGCGTGTCGCGTTTGGGGTACAGTGCCTGCCCGTCCCCGCCGGTCTGCCCGTTCCCCTGCTCACGCTGCTCGAGGGCTGGATGATCCGTGAAGAGGGCTGGCCCCCGGCGCTGTTCTCCCCGCTTGCCATGCTGTGGCTGCAGGCCGTGGGCGCCCGGCCGCTCGCCCGGCTTGAAGGCCGGTTTGCGCAGGTGGAGCACGGGGAAGGGGTGGCGGTGATCCGGCTGGAGAGCGAAGCGCGGGGTGACGGGACCGACGTGCCCGTCGTCAAGGAACGGCGGCAGCACGAAGAGGAGCACATTGACGAAGGAATGTACCTGCTCCAGGCCAATCTGGACGACAGCAGTCCCGAGTGGCTGGCCCATGTGCTGGACAGGCTGTTGGCGGCGGGAGCCAACGACGTCCACTTTCTGCCCGCGACGATGAAAAAGAGCCGTCCCGGTGTGCTGCTGCAGGCATTGTGCTACGGCAGCCGGCTGGACGAACTGAAAACCATCCTGTTTCGGGAGACGACCACCTTTGGCGTTCGGTATTTTCCCGTTTCCTGCCACAGGCTGGCCCGCCGCGTCGTCACCGCGACTACCCCGTGGGGAGACGTGCCGGTCAAGCTGGGCTACCACCGGGGAGAGCGGGTGCAGGCGGCGCCGGAATACGATGTCTGCGCCCGTTTGGCGAAGCAGGCCGGGGTGCCGTTGAAGCAGGTGTACCAGCAGGCGCTGCTGCTGGCGGAATCCGCGGAGGCGCAAACCAGGCAGGAGGAAGAAGGCGGCGTGGAGAAATGGAAAAGAGAGGAAGAGATTCCTCAGAAAGACGCAGGGAGGCTGTGCGATGAGTAAAAAGGTGTTGATTGTCACCGGTGACGCGGTAGAGGCACTGGAAGTCTTTTATCCGTACTACCGCTGCCTGGAAGAGGGATTCGAAGCGGTGATCGCTTCCCCCGCCAAAAAGACGCTGCACACGGTATGTCACGATTTTGAAGCCCACAGCGAGACGTACACGGAAAAGCCCGCCTACCAGTTGTCTTCCCACGTCGCGTTTGCCGACGTCAAGGCGGAAGAGTACGACGGCCTGATCATTCCTGGGGGACGGGCACCGGAGTACATCAGGCTGAACGAACACCTGAAGCCGATTCTCGCCCACTTCTTTGAAACGAACAAGCCGATCGCGGTGATCTGCCACGGCTCGCAAGTCCTGGCCCTGGTCAAGGAACACCTGCGCGGCCGGGAAATGACCGCCTACCAGGCATGCCGGCCCGATGTGGAGGCGTGCGGCGCCGTTTACAAAACCGACACGCTGCACGTGCACGGCAATCTGGTGTCGGCTCACGCCTGGCCGGATCTGCCGGGATTCATGCGCGAGTTTATTCGCCTGCTCCGCTAGCGAAAAAACGACAGCCTTGTCCGCCGGAAAAGCGGGCAAGGCTGTTTTTTTGCTCATCAGGGACGGCCGATCAGCACGCGCAGGACGTTGGGCTGGTCGGGCAGATCGCGCGTGCCGGCTCCGTAGCCGATCGCTTCCACGGTCATCGCCGGCAGCGGCCCAAACTCGCGAACCAGGGCCGCCGCGACGCCCGCCCCCGTGGGCGTGGTCAGCTCCTTTTGGATGTTGGTGCGGCGCAGGGGAATGCCTTTGAGCATCTCCATCGTCGCCGGAGCGGGGACCGGATAGAGCCCGTGGTCGCAGCGGACATAGCCGTTTCCGGTGGGGACGGGACCGGCGTACAACTGGTCGATCTCCAGTTCTTCCAGGGCCAGGGCGATCCCGACAACGTCCACGATCGAGTCCAGCGCCCCCACTTCGTGAAAGTGGACCGTTTCCACCGGGACGTTGTGGATTTTTGCCTCGGCGACCGCGATTTTTTCAAACACGGCTTGAGCCCGGGCCGCAACTCGCGGAGCCAGTTCGGCCGCATCGATCATCTCGGCGATCTCCTTGTAGCGGCGGTGGTGATGGCCGTGGTCGTGATGATGGTCGTGATCGTGGTGATGGCCGTGATCGTGGTGATGGCCGTGATCGTGGTGATGCCCGTGATCGTGGTGGTGATGCCCATGGTCGTGATGATGATGCCCGTGGTCATGCTCGTGTCCGTGGTCGCCATGACCGTGATGGTGGCCGGCTAGAACGGGCAGCTTCTTGAGCTCGCGGGCGCGTTCCTGCTCCTCGTCGACGACGTCCAGTTTTAGTGCGCTGACGCCTTTTTTGACGACGGTTTTCCACTCCAGTCGAAACGGCCCCAGCGGCAGTTTGCGCAGTTCCTGTTCGATCCGGCCGCGGTCCGCCCCCGCGTCCACCAGCGCGGCCAGCAGCATGTCGCCGCTGAGCCCGGAAAAACAGTCCAGATACGCTATGCGCATCGCAATCGCTCCTTTTCAATCGGTTGTTTTTTCCTGTATCATGAAAGGGAAAATATGTTCGCGTGACGATTCATCCGTTGACCAAAGTGTATCACGGCAGCGGGGCGCTGTCATGTCGGGGAGGTTCACATGCTGAGGTTTATCCATACCGCGGACGTCCATTTGGATGCGCCGCTTCAGACGCTGTCCGCCCTGTACGAGCTCAGGCAGGACGACTTTCGCCGGACGATGCGGACCATCCGCGACCTGGTGCTGGACAGGCAGGCCGATTTCTGGCTGATCGCCGGAGACCTGCTGGAATACCACGGAGGGAGGCGCTCCACCGCACTCTTTTTGCGCGATTTGTTTGCCAGCGTGGCACCGGTGCCGGTCTGCATCGCGCCGGGCAACCACGATCCGTGGCATCCCGACTCCTATTACCAGACGCTGGAGTGGCCGGGCAATGTCTTCTGGTTTACGCCGGAATGGGGGGCGTACGAATTCCCGGACAAATCCTGCGTCGTCTACGGATGGGGCTTTCCCCAGCCGCACGTGTACGAATCGCCGCTGCCCGCCTTTCCCGGCCGGCTGCACGGGTACCGTCACCACCTGATGGTGCTGCACGGCAGCGTGGTCAACGGCGGGGCGGACGGGCATCATCCGTACGCGCCGGTGACGCTGGAAGAACTGGCCGCGGCGGGCATGGACTACATCGCGCTGGGCCATATCCACAAGCCGGCCGTGTTTCTCCACCCGATCAGCCAGACGCCGTTTGCCGCCTATCCCGGTTCGCCGGAAGGGCTTTCCGCCAAAGAAGCGGGGGAGCGTTTTGTCATTTTGGGCGAGTTGGACGGAGACGGACGCCTCCGGCTGGAGCACGTGCCGGTGCAAAGCCGCATCATCTCCAGGCGGGAGGTGGACGTGGCGGGGGCGGAGACGACGGAACAGCTCGTCAATGTGCTGGAGCGGGAGCTGGCCGACGAGGGGGACGGCCGCCTGCTGTACCTGACGCTGACGGGGGAGCGGCCCGCCCACTTCACGCCGCCGGTGGAGGTGCTGGAGCAGCGGTTGTCCCGCTTCTTTTTCGTGCAGTGCACGGACCGCACCTGGCCCGATCTGGACGCGGAACAACTGCAAGCCCAGTCCGGCGTCTGGGGCAGGTGGCTGTCCAAGCTGGCAGAAGCGGAAGCGGAGGCGGAAGGGGCCGACGAATGGCGCCGTGACGTCGTCCGGATGGCCCGCCGGGAAGCGCTGGCGCGAATCGGGGGGATCATGCGGTGAGAATCGACGAACTGCAGCTCCGGGGATTCGGCAAATGGCGTGAGGCGGTATTCCGCTTCGCCCCGGGCATCAACCTGTTTTGCGCCCCCAACGAAGCGGGCAAATCCACCCTGCTGCAGGGGCTGTTTGCCGCGCTGTACGGGATGAAAAAAGACTACGTCCGGACGGCCCGCTACCTGCCGGAATACGAGAAGTACCTGCCCTGGGACGGCGGGGCGTACGAAACCATTGTCCAGTACGAAGTGGCAGGCAAATCCTACCGGCTGCACCGCTGGCTGGAAAAGGAGCGGGAGCAGGCGCGGCTGTTTCTCAATCCGGACTGGTCGGAGGTAACCGGCCTGTACCAGGAAGACCGGCGAAAGGAGCGCAATTTTCTCGAGCTGCATCTCGGATTGACGCGCAGCCTGTTTACCGATGTCACCTGGATCAGGCGGGAGCCGATGGCGGCGGCGGAGCACCTGCTGCCCTCGCTGGGCACGGACGAAGCCGACCCGGCTGTCAACCGGGTCCTGGCGGAACTGGAGCGGGAACTGGCGGCCATCGGGAAAAAGGAGCGGGCGGAAAATACGCTGCTGGGAAAAGCAGGCGCCCGCGTCGCAGAAAAAGAGCGTGCCCTGGCCGAAGCGGAAGCGGGGTGGGCTGCTGCGAGCAGTCTGGCCCGGCACATCGCGGATTGGGAAGCGGAGCGAAAGGAACGGGAGCGGGCGCGGGAGAAGCTGCGGCAGCGCCTGCAGAGGATGGAACAGGAAGAAGCGGAGTGGCAGGCGCGCTGGCGGCATAGCCACGTTCCTCCTTCCCCTGAACAGTGGGAGGAGTGGGAGCGGAATGCCGTCACGGCGGAAGAGCGCCGCCTGCACCGGGAGACACGGGAGCGGCTGGCTGCGCTGGCCGCCCGGTCTGTCCCCGATGCCGATACGGAGCCGGGAGCGGAACGGGAACGGCTGGAGGCGGCCTACCAGCGGGCCGTGGAGCTGCGCAAGGCGTGGGAAGCGTGCCGGGAACAGGTGAACCGCCTGGCCGCATCCGCCATCGCCGGAACGGAGCGGCCGCGGCAGGGACGAAAAGCCGCCGGGGGGCTTTCCGCACACCGGCTGTTGTGGGCGGGCAGCGGCCTGCTGATGGCGCTGGCGGCGGGCGCCTTTGCGGCAGGGAGAGGCGCGTTTGGCTGGATCGCCAGCGTACTGGCCGTCTTCTTGGCCGCGGCGGGCGCGTGGATACGCAGACGCGCACGCGGAAACCAGCGCGTGCCGGCCGTCATCGAGGAGTGGCGGCGCCTGCAGCAGGAGGCGGACCGCCTGGAAGCGGAGCTTTGCGACATCTATCGGGAATGGAACGCGGCTGATTGGGACGCGTTCCTCCTGCTCCGGGAAGAACAGATGAACCGCAGCCGGCAGCGGGAAGCGGACAGGCAGGCGGCGGAGTGGAAGCGGCGCGAGGAGGAAGCGCGGCTGCTCGCCCGCTGGGGGGATGCGCTGCGCTCCTTGCTGGAAGCGGAAAAAGCGGAACGGGACAGGGAACGGGACGGTCTCGTGCAGTCGCTGAGGGAGACGGAAGAGCGGCTGCAGGAGCTGCGGGAGCAGATCGCCCGGGCATCGGGCGAGATGGGGAGCCATGACGCGGTATCGGTTGCGCGGGCACGCAGCGAGTACGAGGACGCCGCGGCCGCCCTGCGCAGCCTGCAGATGCGGAGGGAAGCGCTGCGGCTCGCCCGCGACACGCTGCAGGAGGCTTTGGCGGAATGGAATCGGGACGTCTCTCCTGTCCTGAACGGACTGGCTTCCGATGTGATGGCGCGAATCACGGGCGGCAGGTACCGGGACGTGCGGCTGGACCCGCGCGAACGGTTTGCAGTCCGGCTGCTGGAACCCGACCGGCATCTGGTCGTGGAGCAGGAACAGTGCTCCCTGGGCACGCAGGATCAGCTCCACTTTGCGCAGCGGGTGGCGCTGCTGCGCCTCGTCAGCCGGCAGACGGAGCCGCTGCCGCTGTTTCTCGACGACCATTTCGCCCATTACGATCAGGAGCGGCTGGAGCGGACGCTGACCTTTGTGGCGGAACTGAGCGAAGAGCATCAGGTGTTCCTGTTCACCTGCCAGGAGCGGGAGCTGACGCTGTTGGAGCCGTACCTGCGGGGATCGGACCGGCACATGGTTCACCGGCTGTAAAGCGGCCGAAAGGGACAGGGTCGGCGGGCCTCACCCGGTTCGTGCATCTGGCTTCACCGGTCCGGGCGTCTGGCGGGGCGGGCGTCCGTACACCCGAAACGGGAGCGGATATTGCTCCCCCCAAAGGCGTTCCTCTATAATGGAGGATGACCAAGTCCAATGAGGAGTGAGCCCAATGACGCAACGCAAACCGGAGTGGCTCAAGATCAACCTTGTATCAGGAAAAGAACTGGCCAACTTCAAGGAACTGAAGCAGACCATGCGCAGCAAGACGCTGCATACCGTATGCGAGGAAGCAAAGTGTCCCAACATTCATGAATGCTGGGCCAACCGTACGGCCACCTTCATGATTTTGGGTGATATATGTACCCGGGCCTGTCGGTTTTGCGCGGTGAAGACCGGCCTGCCGACGGAGCTGGACCTGGCCGAGCCGGAACGCGTGGCGGAAGCGGCGGAGCAGATGGGGCTGAAACACGTCGTCGTCACCTCGGTCGCCCGTGACGATCTGGCGGACGGCGGGGCGATGATCTTCGCGGAGACGATCAAGGCGATTCGCCGCCGCCTGCCGCTCGCCTCCGTGGAGGTGCTGATCCCCGACTTCATGGGCAACTGGGATGCGCTCAAAGTCGTCATGGATGCCCGGCCTGACGTGCTGAACCACAACATCGAAGCGGTGCGCCGCCTCTCCGACCGGGTGCGGGCCCGCGCCAAGTACGACCGGACGCTGGCGCTTTTGAAAAAGTCCAAGGAACTGCAGCCGGACATCCCGACCAAGTCCAGCCTGATGATCGGGGTAGGCGAGACGTTCGAGGAGATTCTGGAAACCATGGACGATCTGCGCGCGGTCGACGTCAACATCATGACCATCGGCCAGTACCTGCAGCCGACCAAAAAGCACCTGCCCGTGGAAAAGTACTACCACCCCGACGAGTTTGCCCGCCTCAAGGAAGAGGGCATGAAGCGCGGGTTCAGCCACGTGGAGGCGGGACCGCTGGTGCGCAGCTCGTACCACGCCCACGAACAGGCCAACGCCGCCAAGGAAACGATCGCCCAGGCGAAATAACCAAGGAAAAACGCAAACCCCTATGTCAGACATAGGGGTTTGTTGCCGTTAGCGGGTGGTTGTGGTCATCCTGGAGCCTTTGGTCCTCATTTCTTCGCCGTCCACCATGCCGCCCATCCGCTTGATCAGGGCATCCACGCTGCGTTCTTCGTCGGCGCGCCCCATCGAGACATTGCTCGCGCGGCTCGCGATCCGGGAGATTTCGGCGATGTCGTTCGCGTTGTCGGTCACATACACCTTGTAGTATCGCGGCGCAATCGACTGGGCGCCCATGCGCGCCTGTTCCTTGGCCGTGCGGGCGTTGCCGCCCAGCGTGTTGAGGCCGACGAAAATCTCCTCGTCCGTGACGAGAACAGTGGAGCGGTCCACGCCCGGACAGGTAGCGGTCACGTTGCCCACGGCGCGGGCCAGCGCTTCCCGGTCGACAAAGACATTGTTCGCTCCGGCCGTACGGACGTGCTTCCGGTCGATTTGGGCATAGCCCAATCGCGGTGTCGTCGTCGCCATCACGCCCGCGCCGTTGCGGGCACGATAGATGGACGGGGCGCCAATGCCGTCAAGCGGGCGCCGGCCGTCGTCCGTAAAGGCATTGTACGAACGGGCGCCGCTGGTGTACGCGTTGTAGTTGTGGTAGTCGGTGCCGTAGGGAGTGTTTCTCACGCCCAGATCGTAATTGCGCACACCCAAACCGTCAAAGGGACGCGTACCGAGGCCGTCGAAAGGACGCGCGCCGACACCGTCGTAGTTCCGCACGCCGACGCCGTCGAACTGCGTGCGGGGAACGGCCTGTTGAACCGTCGTGCCTTGTTGGCGGTAATTCGGAGCGGCGTTTGGCGTACAAGCGGACGCGACCAAAGCTAGACCTGCGATTACGGGAAACAGCCATGTTTTTTTCAATGGTTCCACCCCCTACAGGTAGGGTGTCCCCCGAGGGGGGGCTGTTTTCGTGGGAATTTTATCTCCCCCTGCGAAAAATGTGATAAGATGGACGTAGTATGCAAGTGTAAGGAGGAAGCGGACTTGATTCGCACGCCAGCCGGTACTTACGAGGTCATGGAGGAAAATCGCGACGGGTGGAACCCGGAAGCGTTCAAGGAACGCTACAGCGACATTCTCGACAAGTACGATTACATCGTGGGGGATTGGGGATACGGCCAGCTACGCCTGCGCGGGTTTTACGAGAATACCAACCGCAAAGTGCCGTTCGAGCAGCGAATCGCCGCGTTGGATGAATACCTGCACGAGTTTTGCAACTTCGGCTGTCCCTATTTCGTGCTGAAAAAGGTAAAACCGGCCTCGCCTGTCTCGGGTCAGCATGGGCAGGAAACGGATGCCGGAGCCGAGGGGACGGACGCCGACCAGCGCAAGGAATCGGACAGGGACGTACAATCCCTGTATATCGAACGAAAGGAACGCCGCCGTTTCCACCCGCGCCACGGCAGACAGGAACGAACCGAGCGGAACGGCCCGTCCGCAGAGCGCAGCGGCCGCCAGGAGCGGGGAGACAACAAGAGCAAGTTTGCCAAGGGAGAAAAAAGCGGACGCGACGGCGGAAAAGAACGCCGTCAGAATGCGCCGCGAACCAACCGCGAACGGGACAAGATCCCGGCCGGTCCCAACCAACCAAAACGGGAATCGTAAACCAGCCCACTGGCAGTTGACCTGAAAACAGCCCGAATCCGATGATCGGGCTGTTGTTTTTTGTCGCGGTCCGCACATCAAAACAGGATCAGGAATATCCGGTAAAAGGCATACAGCGCTCCGCCCATGCCGACCAAGAGCAGGATCACCAGCACGGGAGACACCCGCGTAAAAACGCGACAAGGCACCGTCCGCTGAGCGCGGATCGATGCCTTGGGTCTCCGACATGCCGTCACGCCGGCGGTACAACACGGCAGCCTCAATACGGATAAAACGGGTAGAATGGGTAGGGAGCGTAGGGAAACGGTGGATAGTAGGGATAATACGGGTAGAAACCGCCGAACGGGAAGACAAACGGAATGATGACATCAAACCGGGGATGCCTTCTCCGCCGCCGCCAAAACACCGGGGCGGCCAGATCTTCCCTGTGGTGTTGATGGCTACGCGACTCGTACGGAAAATCGCCTGATTGTTCGGAGGGATACGGTTGCATCGCGCGATGTGGCACTCCTCTCGTGTTGTCTGCTTTGTAGTTGCAGTATACGAGACATCTGCCCGGGTGGAGCGTTGTCCGCAGGGAAATGGGCGGGTGTACCGGAAATGAAAACGTTTCTGACCAGGGATATCCTTTCTTTACTTAACTACAAAAAGGTAATATACTAATAAAAAGTAATTAAGTGGGGAAATAAAGGGGAGGGAACCGGGATGAAAGACTTCGTTTCCGTGGTAAAAGAGCGGCGCTCGGCCAACAAGTTTGTGCAGGGAATCGAGATTCCCAAAGAAGACTTCGAAGAGATTTTTTCGCTGGTCAAATACGCTCCGTCCGCGTTTAACCTGCAGCATGCCCGGTACGTGGTGGTCACGGATCCGGCGCTCAAGGACAAGGTGTACGAAGCGGCGCACCGGCAGTATAAGGTGAAAACCGCTTCGGCGGCGATTCTGGTGCTGGGGGACACCTTGGCGTACGAAGAGGCCGGTCAGATCAACGAGGGGCTGCTCAATCTCGGGGTGTTCAGCAAACAGGAATACGACATGATCGTGGAAAGTACGGTTGCGTTTTACCGGGAGCGGGGCGAGGCGTTCATGCGCGAAGAGGCGATTCGGAATGCCAGCCTGTCCGCCATGCAGTTCATGCTGGCCGCCAAAGCGAAGGAATGGGACACGTGCCCGATGATCGGGTTCGATCCGCAGGCCATCCGCGATGTCCTGCAGATTCCCGAGCGCTATGTGCCCGTGCTCTTGATCGCGATGGGCAGGGAAGACGTGTCCAGCCAACGGCCGCGCGGGTATCGCAAGCCGGTTGGAGAATTCGTGTCGTACAACGGCGTCGGTTTTTAACACGCCGAGCCGTCATCGTGCGGTGAAAAAGGGACGAGCCTTTATGTCAGGCCGTCCCTTATTTGGCGTGAGAAAGGTTCGTTGAATCCCCGGTCGTCTCCGCCCGTATCCATGCAAGCAGCCTGCTTCTATCCGGCAGCAGGCGGGCGGATTCCCTCGCGTTCGAGTTGCCCAAGTGATGCACCGTGTACAGTCCCGGATCAGTAAATCACGGTGTGCAAAAACGAGCGCAGTTCTTCCGCTTCTTTTTCGTTCAGGTTGAAGGCGTACTCCAGGTAGCCTTCCTCTTTCAGATCGTCGTCGCCGATGATGGCGGAGCGGCCGTTCTGGATGTTGATCACCAGTTTTTTACCGTAAAAGCGGTTGGTGGTCGTAATCGCCAGATCAAAGCGCGTCGCTTCGCCCATAAAGCTGACGAACCGGGTCTTGGTCTCCTCGGTCTCGTCGTACAGGAAAAACAGGTCGTTGGCCATTTCCTTCCCCCTTACTTCCATACGAGATTGGGCTTGTGGGTGAGATTGTGCAGCGCGCGGATAAAACGGATGGTCTTGGTCTGGGCGCGCATCACGATGGAGTGGGTCTCCACCATGTCGTCGCCGAGGTAGCGGACGCCCTGCAGCAGTTCGCCGTCCGAGACGCCGGTGGCGGCGAAGATCGCGTCGTCTCCTTTGACGAGATCGTTCAGGGTCAGCAGCTGCTCCGGATCGGCCAGCCCCATCCGGATGCAGCGCTGCCGTTCCGCGTCGTTTTGCGGCCGGAGCCGGGCCTGCATGTCGCCGCCGAGGCATTTGATCGCCGCCGCGCTGATCACTCCTTCCGGCGCACCGCCTGTGCCGAGAAACAGGTCAATCCCCGTATGCGGCATGCAGGCGGCGATGGCCGCGCCCACGTCGCCGTCGCCAAACAGCTTGACGCGCGCCCCTTTTTCCCGGACCGCATCGATGATCGCCTGATGGCGCTCCCGTTCCTGGATGATCACGGTGACGTCCTGGATGCGCTTGTTGTTCGCTTCCGCCACCACTTCGATCATCTTTTCCACCGGGTCGTCCAGCCCGATCTTGCCGGCGGCCCGCCTGCCCACCGCCATTTTGCTCATGTACATGTCGGGGGCGTGCAGCAGCGTCCCCTTGTCGCCGATGGCCACCACCGACATGGCGTTGTTGTGTCCTTTGGCGACAATCGTGGTGCCTTCCAACGGATCGACGGCCACGTCCACCTCCGGACCGGTCGCGTCCGGATGGCCCAGCCTTTCGCCGATGTAGAGCATCGGCGCCTCGTCCAGCTCGCCCTCGCCGATCACGACCGTTCCGCGCATGTTGATCGTCTCAAACATGGCGCGCATCGCGCTCGTCGCCGCTTCGTCGGCCTCGTTTTTCCTGCCTCGCCCCAACCAGTGGGAAGAGGCCAGCGCCGCCATTTCCGTTACACGCACCACTTCCAGTGCCAGTTCGCGTTCCACAGTTGCGTATCCTCCCCTTGTGCCGCCAAAAACTCACCCCTCATTGTAACACAAATGAGAGGGGGATTCGTGACAGTCCAGACAATTTTGGTATACTGATGGATGAAAAGAGGTGAAGGCGATGAACGATTCCTACCTGAGGCAAGGGGAATTGGTTCTTCTGGTGCTGGTGCTGACGTTTGTCATTACCGTATTCTACGCAAAATGGGCAGCGAAAAAGCGAAAATGATAAAGGGGATCTCTCGATGTACGACGTAAATACGAAAAAGATCGACGAAGTGTTGACTCACCTGTCCCGGATGCTCGACCTGCTGAACAAGCTGGCGGCCCGGGGAGCGGAAAACGTTCTCGCCGACGACGTGGCCGAGGCGGCGATGGAGAGGGCGCTGCATCTGTCCATCGAGGCGGTGATCGACGTGGGCAACGCGCTGATTGACGGCTTTATCATGCGCGATCCCGGCAGCTATTCCGACATCGTGGAAATTTTGCGGGACGAGCGGGTGATCAGCGACGAGCAGGCGCGGGTGCTGACAGACGTGGTGGAGTTCCGCCGTCATCTGGTCAACCAGTATACCCGCGTACCGGCGGCGGAGATGGTGGCGCTGGTGCAAAACAGCCTGCCGACGCTTCGCCAGTTCGAACCCGCTGTCCGCACGTATCTGCAAAACGAACTGTTTTGACGCGTGAATCGCGGATTTTTTATACAAAACGTTTTCTTTTGTTTACTAAAGAGGCCCGATTCGCTACAATAGAGAGAAAGGGCGGTGATTACGATGGCCAACGAAGGAACTTCCACCCGCGACCAGATCCTCAACATGCTCAAGGTAAAAGGCTCGCTGTCCGTCAGCGACATGGCCGTCGAGCTGGGGATCACGGAGATGGCCGTGCGGCGCCATCTGAATACGCTGGAGCGGGACAATCTGATCAAATCGACGCTGGTACGCCAAGCGATGGGACGCCCGACCAATGTCTACTCGCTGTCGGAGGAGGCAGATGAGCTGTTTCCGCGCAACTACTCTCATCTGACGCTCGACTTTTTGCGCGATTTGGAAGCCATGGACGGAACCGGGAAAGTGGAAATGCTGTTCCGCCGCCGGGAGAACCGGTTGGAAGAAGCATACCGCAAGCAGATACAGCAGGAGGCCCTGGAAGAGCGGGTCGCCAAGCTGGCCGAACTGCAAAACGAGAAGGGCTACATGGTGGAGTGGGAAAAGGACGAACAGAGCGGCTGCTACCGCATCCGCGAGTACAACTGTCCCATCTCCCAGGTGGCGCGCGAATTCAACCAGGCGTGCAACTGCGAGCTCTCCCTGTTCCGCCGCGTGCTGAAAGCCGACGTGGTACAGACCTCCTGCATGGCCAAGGGCGGAGACAAATGCGTGTTTGAAATCAAGGAAGCGCGGCAGGCCTAAACGAATGACAACGTGCGTAAATCCACTCGTCGCCGGGTGGATTTTGTTGTGAACGGGGAAAGGATGACGTAGCATGAAGAAGTACAAGGGGTATTTGCTGGATCTGGACGGAACCATTTATCGCGGCAGGGAGGCAATTCCGGGAGCCGCCCGGTTTGTCCGGCATTTGCGCGAACAGGGCATTCCGTACCTGTATCTGACCAACAATGCGTCCGCTTCGCCGGAGCAGGTGGCGGCGCGCTTGACCGGGCTGGGCATCGACGCGAAGCCGGAAGAGGTCTACACCTCCGCAATGGCGACCGCCCAGTTTCTCAGGGAGCAGGCTCCGGCCGGCACGCCGGTGTACGTCATCGGCGAGGAGGGACTGATCGCGCAGTTGACGGCCAGCGGCTTTGTAATGAGCGAGGAGAGCCCCCGGTACGTGGTGGTGGGGATTGACCGTTCCTTCCATTACGACAAATTGACGGCGGCCGCCCGGGCGATCCGGCAGGGGGCCACACTGGTCGCCACCAACGCCGATGCCGCCCTGCCGACGGAACAGGGACTGTTTCCCGGCAACGGTTCGCTGGTGGCGGCCGTCTCCACGGCGTCCGGGGTCAAGCCGGTGGTCGTCGGCAAGCCGGAGCGCATCATCGTTGACTACGCGCTGGCGCGGCTGGGCACGTCCGCCGGGGAGACGCTGATCGTCGGGGACAACCTGGATACCGACATAGCCGCGGGAAACCGCTCGGGCATGGACAGCCTGCTGGTCCTGACCGGTTACTCCACGAGGGAGGACGTGGACACGCACCCCTGCCGGCCTACGCACATCGCATCCGATCTAGCGGACTGGCTGCGAAGAATCGGAGGGTAGGCAGTCTTCCTCCGCCTGCTTCTGGCGGTGGGCGATGCGGCTGGACGCCGCGGCGGCTATGGCCCCGACCAGATCGTCCAGAAACGTGTGGACGCCAAAGCGCTTGTCGTTTAGCTCCCGCAGCTTGCCGTACTTGACCTTGTCCACGTACCCGTAGTTGGTGAACCCGATGCTGCCGTACAGGTTCACGACGGCCAGCGCCAGCACTTCGTCCACTCCGTAGAGCGGTTCATCCGACGCGATGATGTCCTGAAGCGGGGGGAGCAGCTTCTTTTCTTCGGCCAGCATGTCGAGCTGAATGCCGGTGAAAAGGGCGTTCTGCACTTCCCGCTTCTTCAATACGGCCCGTACGCTTTCGCGGCACGTGTCCATGGAGAGGTCGGAAATGTAGTCTTTTTGCAGAAACATGACAATCTCGGCAATGTGGTCGATGTGGACGCCGCGCTGCTCCATCAGCGTGACGACGGCGTCGTAACACGTGTAGCTGTTGAGCGGATTGTTGTGGTTCACCGCTGTCCTCCTCTCGCCACGGCTTTCCTGGGTACCCGCCTGCGGCGATTGCCGGTCAGGCTGGTAGGTGCTGCTGTATGTGCACGTGGGTAGTATCTGCAGCGAGATAGGCACCTATCCCGCCGGCGCTACATACCATGCTCCATGAGAAGGTGTGTGGGGAGGTTGTTCTCATGGAGTACAAAGCCTTGCTGGAAGAAGCATACGGATTTTCCCTGCACGGCTGCCGAACCGCCGGGGCGGGAACCGTGCTGGAGACGGATCAGGGGCTGTTTTACCTGTATACCGCGCCGGCAGGATCCAAATACAAAAGCAGGTTCATCGAGCGGGTGAAAAAACAACTGGCGCAGCAGCAGGAAGTGAACATGCTGTCGCTGGTCAAGACGAAAGAGGGATACCCGCACGTCGTCAGCGACGACCAGATCTACTACCTGTACCGGGGCGTGCGGGAAGGGGTCCCGGACGATCCGGCGTTTGCCGCAGGGCAGGCGCTGGCCCAGTTTCATCAGGCGACCCGTTCGTTCAAGAGCGACAAGCTGTTTTTGCCTTACTCCACGCTCGGCCGTTGGCCCGGCATGTGGCGGAAAAAACTGCGCGAGTACAACGGCTACCGGGAGGACATGGACGAAGCGGACGGCGAGATATTCCCGTTTGACGAGTATCTCCTGACCAGCTACACCTATGTTCACCAGTTGGGGGAGACGGCGGTGCAGTACCTGTACCATGCCGGTTACGACAGCGTGGTGAAGGAAACGGCCCACTGCGGCAAAGTTGCCTACCAAAATTTTGATCAGGGGTATATCTTATGGAATGAAGAGGCCGTTCGCTACGTCTGCGGCGAATGGAACTGGGTGCTCGACATGCGGGCGCGCGATATCGGCCAGTGGATCAAGGCGGAAGTGCGCCGGAACGGCTGGCAGGAAGACGTGGTGACCTGTTTCCTGGACGGGTACAACAGCGTCTGCCCGCTGTTGGAAAGCGAATACGCCGTGGTTTACGGCCTGATGCTGTACCCCGGGCGCTTTCTCAAGCTGGTGGAGACGTACCGCGCATTGCCGTGGGAAGAGCGGCAGGAAGTGGACGGCGCGGCGTGGAAAGAACACTTGGAGGAAGAACTGATACACATGGAAGAGGCGCTTCGCCGCTATCCGCAGACGATTGCGCAGCGATACGGGGCGCCGGTTCCGCACATTGACTGGTTGTGGAGGCCTGCCGATGACAAAACCGATGGTGTACGTGACGAGGCAAGTGGCGGATGAAGCCATCGCCATGCTGGAGGCGGTGGCGGACGTGGAAGTTTGGGCGGAGGATCGTCCCATCCCCCGAGAGGTATTTCTGCAAAAGGCGGAAGAAGCCAGCGCCCTCTTGACCATGCTGACGGAACGGATTGACGAAGAACTGCTGATGCGGGCGAAACGGCTGCGCATCGTCGCCAACATGGCCGTCGGCTACGACAATATCGACGTGGCGGCGGCCAAACGGCATGGCGTGATCGTGACCAACACGCCGGACGTGCTGACGGAGGCGACCGCCGATTTGGCCTTTGCCCTGCTGATGGCGGCGGGCCGGCGGCTGGTGGAGGCCAACCGCTTTTTGTTGGCCGGCGGGTGGACATCCTGGAACCCTCACCTGATGGTCGGCCAAAACATCTGCGGAGCGACGCTCGGCATCGTCGGCATGGGCCGCATCGGACAGGCGGTAGCCCGGCGGGCAGCGGGCTTCGGCATGCGGATTCTCTATTACAACCGCAGCCGTCGGCCGGAAGCGGAGCGAACGACAGGAGCGCAGTACGCGCCGTTTGACGAACTGCTCCGGGAATCGGACTACGTCGTGCTGCTGACGCCGCTGACGGCGGAGACGCGCCATCTGATGGGCGAGCGGGAGTTTTCCCTGATGAAGCCGACCGCCGTGTTCGTCAACGTGTCGCGCGGCGGCACGGTGGACGAAGCGGCGCTCTACCGGGCGCTGGTCGACAAACGAATCTGGGCCGCCGGTCTGGACGTGTTCCAGCAGGAGCCCGTGCCTCTCGACAACCCGCTCTTGTCGCTGCCCAACGTCGTGGCCCTGCCGCACATCGGCAGCGCGACGCATCAGACGCGACTGGAAATGGCCCGGCTGGCTGCGGCCAACATCGCTGCCGTGCTGAGCGGAAAGGAGCCCGTAACCCCCGTATGAACTGGATGATTGCGACGGTGGCCGGTCTGGTGCTGGCAGCGGCATGCATGGCGGCCGTGGCGCTGCGCGTGGCCTGGAAATTGACGCACCCGCGCCGCAGGCCGGTGGACATGGAGCCGTCCCGCTTCGGCATCGGTCACGTGGAAGCCGTCACCTTTCCCAGCCGGGAGGACGGCATCACCCTGAGCGGCTGGTACATACCGGCGGAAGCCAACGGACACGACGGTAACGGCTGTACGCTGATCTTTGCCCACGGCTACGGGCAAAACCGGCTGGAGCCGCATCTGCCCGCCCTGTCGCTGGCCGCACGGGTGCTGGCCGCCGGCTACGACGTGCTGATGTTTGACTTTCGCAATGCGGGAGAGTCAACCCCCGCGCTGACGACGATCGGTCTTCGGGAGCAGCAGGACCTGCGGGGCGCGATCGATTACGTGGAACAAAGCCGTCCCGGGCAAAAGATCGGTCTGATCGGGTTTTCCATGGGTGCCGCCACCTCGCTTCTGGTCGGCGGGACAGACGAGCGTGTGCAGGCCGTGGTGGCCGACTCGCCGTTTTATTCGCTGCGCGAGTATTTGGAGGAAAACCTGCCGCAGTGGACAGGCCTGCCGCGGGTGCCGTTCAACTGGTTGATTCTGACGCTCAGCCCGGTCATGCTGCGGGCCAATCCGTCGGAGGTCAGGCCGTACATGGCGGTGAAGCGGGCCGACAAGCCGATCCTGTTCATCCACGGCACCGGCGACGAAACCGTGCCGTGCGGCAACAGCGAACAGCTTCGGGCGCTCTCCGCTCACCCGGATTCCGCGCTCTGGCTGGTGCCGCAGGCGGGCCATGTGCGCAGCTACGCCATGATGCCCGACGAGTACGGAGAGAGGGTGGCCGCTTTTTTCCACAAGACGCTGCTGAAAACGGAAAAGCCCTTGCCGGCCAGAAACCGGTAAGGGCTTTCGCTTGCATTAGAATACTTGCTGTACTTCTTTGATCCCCGGCACTTCTTCCAGCAGCGCGCGCTCGATCCCTGCTTTCAGCGTGATCGTGGAAGAAGGGCAGCTTCCGCAGGCGCCCATCAGGCGCAGTTTGACGACGCCGTCCTCTACATCGACGAGCTGCACGTCGCCGCCGTCGCGCTGCAGGTACGGACGCAGTTTATCGAGTACTTCCTGTACTTGATCGAACATGTCCATGGGAATTTCACTCCTTTCCATCCTCCCTCTATTATAATCTCCCGGAGCCGATAAATCCATGACCGATACGCCCGAAGCGGCACTTTGCCGCGGATCGTGTTCCCGGCGGGCGTGCCGCATGGACTTTTTCGCACGGCCTCATGTTATAATAGAGGGGCGAAAAGGAACAACAAGATAAGGGGTCGGTGTCGTGAACGTATACCGTAACGTGAAGGAATTGATCGGCAACACGCCGATTGTCGAGCTGACACAGTTTGATGTGCCGGAAGGCGTTCGACTGTTTGCAAAACTGGAGTTTTTCAACCCGGGCGGCAGCGTCAAGGACCGCTTGGGACTGGAGCTGATCCGCGCCGCCGAAGAGAGCGGGCAGTTGAAGCCGGGCGGAACGATTATCGAGCCGACGGCGGGGAACACGGGAATCGGCCTGGCGCTGGCCGCGATCGGAACCGGCTATCGCGTGATCTTCTGCGTGCCGGCCAAGTTTTCCGAAGAGAAGCAGGAACTGATGCGCGCACTGGGAGCGGAAGTGGTGAACACGCCGACCGAGCTGGGCATGAAAGGGGCGATCGCCAAGGCGCAGGAACTGGCGGCGTCCATTCCCGGCGCGTACGTACCCCAGCAGTTTGCCAATCCGGCCAACCCGGCGGCTCATTACAAAACGACAGGACCGGAAATCTGGAAGCAGATGGAGGGCAACGTGGACGTGTTTGTGGCGGGGGCCGGTTCCGGCGGCACCTTCATGGGGGTAGCCCGCTACCTGAAAGAACAGAAGCCGTCCATTAAAACCGTAATTGTCGAACCGGAGGGCTCCATTCTGAACGGCGGCGAACCCGGTCCGCACAAGACGGAAGGAATCGGGATGGAGTTTTTGCCGCCGTTTATGGACACGAGCTACTTTGACGCCATCCACACCATCCTGGATGTGGACGCCTTTGAGATGGTCAGACAGTTGGCCGCCAAAGAGGGACTGCTGGTGGGCAGTTCGGCGGGCGCGGCGATGGCGGCGGCACTGCGGGAAGCGCGGGCAGCCAAGCCGGGGGCCAACATCGTCACCTTGTTTGCCGACAGCAGCGAGCGTTATTTGAGCAAAAAAATCTACCAAGGAGGAGTATAAGATGCGGATCAAAACACGCCTGATCCACGGAGGGATTGAGGGAGATCCCCATACGGGAGCCGTATCCGTTCCGATTTATCAAGTCAGCACATACAAGCAGGAAGCAGTCGGCAAGCACAAGGGCTATGAATACTCCCGCACGGGCAACCCGACCCGCCACGCGCTGGAAACCTACATTGCCGAGCTGGAGGGAGGAGCGCGCGGCCTGGCGTTCGGCTCCGGCATGGCCGCGCTGTCCACGGTTCTCTCCCTGTTCTCCAAAGGAGACCATCTCGTGGTGGGCGACGACGTGTACGGCGGCACGTACCGGGTGATTACCCGCGTCTTTTCCCGCCTGGGACTGGATGCCACCTACGTGGATACGAGCAATCCGGCTGCGGTGGAAGCGGCCATTCGCCCGGAAACCAAGGCGATCATCATGGAAACACCGACCAACCCGCTGTTAAAAGTAAGCGACATTGCCGCCCTGTCCGCGATCGCCAAAGCGAAAGGGATCATGCTGATGGTGGACAACACGTTCATGACCCCGTACTGGCAAAATCCGCTTGAACTGGGCGCCGACATCGTCTACCACAGCGCGACCAAGTACCTGGGCGGACACAGCGACGTGGTGGCCGGCCTGGTCGTGGCCAAAGACGCCAAGGTGGGCGAAGAGCTGCACTTCCTGCAAAACGCGATCGGCGGCATCCTCGGGCCGCAGGATTCCTGGCTGCTGCTGCGCGGGATGAAGACGCTGGGCGTACGCATGGAAGAGCACGAGCAAAACGCGCGGATACTGGCCAACTGGCTGGCGGAGCGGAACGACATCAAACGCGTCATCTACCCCGGCCTGCCCAGCCACCCCAACCACGAGTTGGCGAAAAAACAGGCGCGCGGCTTCGGCGGCATGATCTCCTTTGACGTCGGCAGCGCCGAACGTGCCGACGAAGTGCTGGCCAAGGTGAAATACTTTACGTTGGCGGAATCGCTGGGTGCGGTGGAGAGCCTGATCAGCGTCCCGGCCCGCATGACCCATGCCTCCATTCCGGCCGAGCGGCGGGCGGAATTGGGCATCACGGACGGATTGATCCGCATCTCGGTAGGGATTGAAGATGTGCAGGATCTGATTGACGACCTGGAACAAGCCCTTTCCTGAGAGACAGGAAAGAGGAGCAGGGGGCGGAGCAGATGAGCGTGGAAATCAAGGTCTACGGCACCGAGCAGTTGTGCGCGAGCTGCGTCAACCTGCCGTCGGCCAGGGAGACGGCCGACTGGCTGCAGGCGGCTGTCTCCCGCAAATTCGGAAACGACAGCGTCCGCATCGTGTACAAGGACTTTCAGCAGCCCGAGACAGAAGATGACAAAAGCTGGGCCAAACGCATTGTAGAAGAAGATTTGTGGTATCCGCTTGTCGTAATTTCCGGGGAAATTGTCGGCGAGGGAAATCCGAAACTGAAAGATATATACGCCAAGCTGGAAGAGCTGGGGGTAACCCCGCTCGACGCGGCGAAATAGGAGCGAGCGGGAGCAATCCCGCTCGTTTTCGTGTGCAGACAACGCTGCAGCCGGAGGGAAAGCATGTTTTTGCATAGGCTCCGGCTTTTTTTCATGGAACAAACCAACGTTTGAGTTCTGCTGGCCTGCAGGGTGATGCCGACTGGCCGATTGGCACCGATTTTCAGGTGATCTCTAAAACATTCCGCTGCATCGTTCAATGTTTAGGGTTTTTCCATATTGTGGAATTTGATCGGCATGCGATAAAATACTGTCAGGTCAAACATCCCATCACATATTCGTATCGGAGAGGGAGGAAACCCGAATGAATGATCGTAAAGAGGATACATGTCCCAAATGTTTCTCCACAGAGATTGGGCAAGGGGTTTTAAAAGGGCCTGCTAGTCTTTTCATAAGGGAAAATCGTTCGGTGGTTCCGCTATTCTTTCTCTGATCTGCACCAAATGCGGGTACATCATCTCCAGTTACGTTCAAAAACCTGAAAAATTCAAGAACTTCTGGAATTCAACCCCTCGGCAGAACGTTGTCTGCACATGGAGGGCTGTGTTTTTCCAAACGCTGCAGTTCTCCCTCTTTCGCTCCGAAAAAGTTCTGCGTATCCCGCCCGATTCATATACATCCAGAGAAAAGCGGAATCGAGGAGGGCGCCCTGCATGGAACAGCAGTTGGCTCGCTATTACGAGCTGAAAGAGGCACAAAAGAAAATCGAGGAAGAGCTGAACGACCTGAGGCAGAAACTGTTGGCGGACTTTGCGGAGACCGGGGAGGCGGAGGCAGGGGCGTACAAGCTGACCATCCACTATCAGGAGCGGCGGGAGTACCACGACGAGCGGGTTTACAACGCCCTGCCCGATCCATCGCTGTGGCGGCTGATGTCCCGGGCGGACGCCGGAAAAATCGCCAGTCTTCTCAAGCTGAACGTGATTCACGACGGCATCCTGGAGGGAACATACGAACTGAAACACATTCCCGTCCTGCGGGTGCAAAAGCGATAGCGGGACTCGGGGAAACCATAAGTCAAAAGCCTTTCGGTGAGGAACCGAAAGGCTTTTTTACGTGTAATCGCTTCACCGGGTGGAATTGACCGGACCTAACATAAACATTACGAAACACATAAAAAAGCTTCCGCTGACAAAGAACCACCTTCTTCGAAAGGTTTCGTCTTTCTTGCTAGAGAAAATACCCATATTTTTCGATTAGAATTAACAGGATAAATTGCTTATTCCGAATATATCACTTTGAAATTAGCCTGATAAATAATCCATAAGAACCAAACAAAGACGACTTGCCCAGTGGCAAAATGGCATATCGCGACGTAACCTTTTATTTTCATTAATTCCGTTTTGCAGTATGGGGAGTTTATATCATTTAGTAAAATGTACCTATTTAAAAAATAGGATATATTGGTAAAATAAGTATTGGAAAATATTGTCAATTGGCTATTTTACGTCGATTACCCAAAATTCTATCGAAAGGAAGGAGAACTATGGTAAAAAAGACTAATAGGAGGGTCATTCCGCTTTCACTTACCTTGGCGACGGCTGTTTTCTTCACAGGAGCAAGTTCTCTATTTGCCGCCAACGATCAAGTAACCCGGATTCCAGACAGGATGAAGGCTGGGACGATCATCGAATTCGACAAAGACAATAAGATGAAAATCATTGTTGAAGGGGAACCACTTGCCAAGAAGAGGGCAATCATAAAAAAAGCGCTTTCACCAGAAGAGCAGAAACAGCTTGAGGAAGAAGAAAAGATGGTTCAAAAAATTCGGGAAGAAGCGAAGGATTTGCCGGTGTACAACATTGAAAACCCTGAACCTCAGCCCGGTATGAGAGTAATTTATGACGGGGAAGGTTATATAAAAGAGATCATGTATCCGCAGGATGTTTCCACTTATGCGTATAATCCGCTTCCCAGAGGAACGAGGAAACCTCCGGGGACATACACATACGGTAACAATAACAATACAATTACAATTACCGGAACCACATCGGGTTCTGTACTTGGAGAAGGTCGCTTTACCAACTTTACAGATACAATCGGGGAGAATGACAATACGCTGAAAAAAGGCGATTGTGCGACAAAAGGCGATATTGACAATCCAAAATTTGGGACAAAACTTGCTTCAAGAAATCTTGAGAACGACGTTTTTGCATATGTATATAAGAGAGACAATGGTGCTCTCCCAGATGCAGTCCTTGACATTTGGAAAACGGGCGTCGAGTTATACGGTTTGACTTGGTCGTCAACGTTGTCATTCAAAGGCAGATATTATTACGAATTTTCATCACAATAACTGGCAGCCAGGATCAGCCATAACGATGATCCTGGCTGCAGTGAAATGAGGCAACAATGATGCGACGATTATACAAAACGGGCACAGGCATTGCAGCCGCACTGCTTTTCTGTGGTGTGCTTCAAGGGTGTGAGCTTGTCCCCGACCGAACTGCTGATGCAAATCGGCCGACAGCAAGTACTCCAACGTCACCCCACCCTGCGTCGACGTCGGGTGATTACCTGACGATTACGAATACCGAGTACGTGAATGGCAAAAGTCCCGAGGGCGGTATGGTGATGCGGGTGTACACCTACGATCTAGCCTCCGGGGAATTGGCGAAGGTCAATGATGTCCCGTATACGTCCCAATACCCACTGACGGTTGTGTCGAAGGCGGATCACAAGCTGTACTACTCTGCAGATGTGGATGATAAGGGCGATCAATTGTTTGCGTATGATTTGCTCGACCGAAAAACCGAACAGCTATCCAACGATCTATTTGCCATCAATCACATCATTCCGACGACTCCTGAAGGGCCGTTGATTGTTGTCGCGGCCAAAAAAGGGAAGCGCGTGCTGCAAACGGCCTTTTACGAGAAACAAACGAAAAGGCTCGAATTTATCGACGAGCAGGACACGGACACGAACACGTGGACCGCAGGCTACAATCCGGATTCGAACAAGACGTATCTTGTGCAGTATTCAGATAAAGAGGATTATGAAAAACTGATGTACGCCAACAAGACACAGACCCCGATGGTGCCGGCCAACCACACCGTGATCGAAATTGACAACGCCACCAGGCAGAAGCGGAAGATCATCGAGCTTGAAAACGAGCAAATTATGGGGATTTCGGCCAGAGGCGGGCAGCTGCTGCTGGTCACTTCGCCAAAGATCAACCAGCCGCCGGTCGAATTCAGTCTGGTGGACATCGATACGGGGACGAGACGGAAACTTGACTTGCCCATCACTACCGGAAGCAATACCTACCTGTCCAAAGACGGGAAGGGTATTTATCTTCTTGGTGGCAGCACCGACCCCACCCGCAACAAGGAAAGGGGAATCTACTATTACAATTTACAGACGGGAGAATTGAAGGAGATTTTCCTCCAGAAGGAGGGCGGGTTTATTAACAATTTCATGTATATTGCGAGTATGGAATCGCTAAGTAAGTGATGCATTTACAAAAAGCGTGAATGGTGGAGGCCGCTCGTCCTGCGGGTGCAGAAGCGATAGCGGCACTCGGGGAAACATAAGTCAAAAGCCTTTCGGCGAGGAACCGAAAGGCTTTGTTCATCTTGATCCGCACTATCCGAGATGCTTCTTGTACATCCACAGCACGCCGCTCTTCATCACGCGGGGCATTTGGCCGACCAGGGAGACTTTGCCCATTACGCCAAAGCCTTCCTTTTTGCCCAGCGAGCCGAGGAATCCCTTGTGCTTGATGTCCGGCAGGGAAGCGGGGTATTCTTCGCCCTTGATGTCCTTCTTCAGCATCAGGGCGATCTGTTCACCCTGCAGTTCCGCCGATTGGGCACTCGGGGCGATGGGCAGGCTGGCACAGTCGCCCACCACGTACACGTTGGGATACTCGGGAATCTGGTGATACTGGTTCAGCTTGGCCCGGCCGATGTTGTCCTTCTCGATCGGCAGAGCGCGCACGATGCGGCTGGCCTGGATTCCGGCCGTCCAGACGGTGACGTCGGTTTCCACCGGCTCGTTGTGGTTGTAGACCACGCCCGGCTCGACGCGGTTGACGCTGGCCATGGAGACCAACTGCACATCGTGTTCGATAAACCACTGGGAGGCGTACTGCTGCAGTTTTTTCGGGAACGGGCTGAGAATGCTCGGGCCGCGGTCCAGAATGCGAATGTTCAGGTCCGGGCGGCTTTCCCGCAGTTCGGAGGCCAGCTCCACGCCGCTCAAACCTCCGCCGACGATCGTCACTGTACCGTACGGGTCCAGGTTGTTGATGGCTGCGTAGGTGTTGCGGGTCGCGTTCATGGTTTGAATCGAGTGGGTATATTGTTCCGCTCCCGGGATGTCATGATAACGGTCTTCACATCCGAGCGCGATAACCAGCCAGTCGTAGGAGAGGGTGTCACCGTTTGCGAACGTGACGATCCGCTCGTCCATATTTACGCCGGTTACCTCCCCGAATTTTGTCGTCAAACGAGGATCGCTTGGAAACGGGACGCGCACGGCTTTTTCCGGTTCCGTTCCCGCCGCGAGGGCGTAATACTCCGTTTTCAAGCCGTGAAACGGCATCCGGTCCACAAGCGTCACAAAGACGTTGTCAGGCAAATCCGGGGACAGGACCCGCTCGATAATCCGCAGACCCCCGTACCCTCCGCCAAGGATCACAAGTCGTTTCATAGAAGGTCTAGTCCTTTCTTCTGTCCGTTATTTTACAGCACCCATTCTATTGTTAGTCTGTTTTGCGCAAATTGCAAGCAGAATCTTTTTCCCGTTCATTCGCGGATCACTGCACCTGCCAGGGGGGAAACCAGTTGCGATCAGGCCTCAGTTTGCTATGATAGGGGGAGGGTCTGGAGGGCTCGCACGAAACCGGGAATGCCGGCGCTGACGACGCATTCCGCGTGCGGGTTCGCCGGAAAAATCCCCTGTGACCGCAGCGTTTGCCATGACGCGGTACACGATGAGGAGAACAGTCCATGTTGACGGCAGGTGAAAATGGATGAAGCCATTAGTTGAATTTTGCGCGAGCAACGTCTCTTCCTATACAAAATCCGTGATGGAGGCGCTGGAAAACGATCCCGAGCTGGATGTGGACGTGCTGGAGTACGGCTGTCTCGGCCATTGCGGCGAATGCTACATGCAGCCGTTTGCGCTGGTGAACGGCGACCTGGTCCAGGCGGCCACTGCGGAGGAGCTTCTGGCGAACATCAAGAAAAAGCTGCGGGAAGACGAGGAGGATGACGGATTCCCGTTTTAAAGACAGGTGGATGAAAAAGGCACGGCCGAATGCTTCGGCGTGCCTTTTTTTGGTGGAACCTAATGCGGACGACGTCTGAATGTCATCCGCTGAACCCTCTGGGGAAGCAGTCCGACACGGGGGCGAAACAAAACAAGCCGACGCCCATAAGAGAGGCGCCAGCTTGCGATGAAGGTATGGCGGCATGTCGTGTCGCGGGTCCGGTTCTCAGTGTTCCTTGATGACGTTGTAGAACGTATCCCGTTCCAGCGCGCGTTTGCCGGCTCCTTTGATCAGCCAGACCAGTTCGTCGACGGTGAGGGCCTGTTGGGTCAGCGCACCGGCGGAGTGGCTGATGCGCTCTTCGATCAGCGTGCCGTGCACGTCGGACATGCCCATGGTCAGGGACACCTGCGTCAACTGCGTGCCGATGTTGATAAAGTACGCCTTGATATGCTGGAAATTGTCCATCATCAGGCGGCTGATGGCCATCGTCTTCAGGTCGTCGATCGCCGAGTTGCGCCGCTTGATGCCGGCCGACGCCTTGATCGGCTGCACCGCCAGCGGGATGAACACCAGAAAGCCGTTGGTCTCGTCCTGCAGTTCGCGCAGGCGGATCATGTGAATCAGGCGCTCCTCCAGCGTCTCGATGGAGCCGTACAGCATCGTGGTGTGGGTCTTCAGGCCGAGCTGATGAGCCGTGCGGTGCACCTGCAGGTACATGTCCGTGCTGGCCTTTTCCGGGCTCATCTTCATGCGGTACCGCTCCGTCAGGATTTCCGCGCCGCCCCCGGTCAGGCTTTCCAGCCCGGCTTTCATCAGCTCCTGCAGCACTTCCTTGATGGACAGGCCGGAGATGCGCGTGAAGAATTCGATCTCCGCGCCGGTGTACGCTTTGATCGTTACGTGCGGATACGCCTTTTTCAGGGTGCGGATCGTGTCCACGTAATAGTCAAACGGCACGTGCGGATTGTGTCCGCCGACGATGTGGAACTCGCGGATGCCTTCGCGATACCGCGAGCCGACGTAGTGCAGCAGTTCGTCCATGCTCATCGTGTAAGCGCCGTCTTCCCCGAGATCTCGACGGAAACCGCAGAACCTGCAGTGCGCCTCACAGACGTTGGTCGGGTTGATGTACATGTTTTGAATAAAATAGACGTTATTCCCGTTTTTTCGCTGGTTGACCAGGTTGGCCAGTTGGCCGATGGTCAACAGATCGTTCGAGTTGAACAGGGTGAGGCCGTCTTCCAGTGTAAGCCGCTCGCCGTGAATGACCTTTTCCGCCACGCCGGCCAGCGATTGGTCTTGGATGGTTAAGGTGTCAAGCGCCATCCGAACACTTCCCTTCTCAGATTTCGTCCGGTCGGTTGCCCTGATGCGGGTGGTCAGGGCTGATCCGTCAATCGTTCACAAAAGCATCTATAATTATAAACCTCTTGGGAAGGTGGAACAATATCAGAAGTTTAGCAGCGTCCCACCTGTAAAAATCTTGCAAATATCGCCAAAAACCCGGTATTTTCATGGTTATATAAGGAAATTTTGATTGCTTTATGGCTGCAGTTCCTGTAAAATGTAAATGAAATGAAGGTACGAACGCCTTATCTATCTTTAGGAGGAGCTTCAGCAATGCGAGATATGGTACTCGAAAAAATCGAACTCCTTCGACAGCGTATGGTGAAAATGGGGTTAGAGTTTGGGTTGGATCATCCGGATGTCCTGGAATACAGTAAGCAGATTGATCAACTTCACAACGAACTGAACCAATTGGATCATAGTCTGTCCAAGGTAGGCAAAAAGTCAAAACCGTATCGCTTTTACATGTTGGAAAACAAGGCGCATTTTGCGTGAGGAGGGCAACCCCTCTTTTTTTGTTTGGGCAGGCGTGTTCAGTGGGGGAAGGGGGCAGGCGCCCGAAGTGCAGGGCAGCCTTGTGAAAACGCGTCTTCCTTTTGTATACTGAAAGCAGAAAGCGGCACCCTGTAAAAAGGAACACGGCGTTTGCGTGGTGCCTCATGGAATGGAAACCGCCGGTGAAGGAGGGAAACGAGATGATCACATTGACGGAACAAGCCAGCCGGAAGGTAAAGGAGATGCTGGCTGCGGAAAACAATCCCAAGCTGTTCCTGCGCGTAGGCGTCCGTCCGGGCGGCTGCAGCGGCTTTACCTATGGGATGGGCTGGGATCAGGAAATGAAGGAAGGCGACCACACCTTCGAACAGGACGGAATCAAGATTGTTGTCGACAAGGACAGCTATCTATACATTGAAGGCACGCGAATCGACTACAAGGAATCGCTGATGGGCGGCGGCTTCTCCATCGACAACCCCAATGCGGTCGCCTCCTGCGGCTGCGGCGCGTCGTTTCGAACGGCGCTGGCCGAGGGCAAGCCGGAGAAGTGCGACGAGTAAGACGCATAACGAGAGGACACAACCTTCGTGGGCATTGCATGACGGTCATGCGATGCCGGCGAGGGTTTCTTTTTTGCCGGCGAAGACGTAGATGATCCTCGCTCGACGGAGGCGAACCTCGCTCCCCGTTGACATGCATAGGGGATATCGCCCCTTTTACGGGCTGGAAGGAGTTGGAGCAGGGGAGGAGGAATAGAGAAGCGGGAGGCGATTCGATGCGAACCGTGGAGGTTGTAGCGTACGACGACCGCTGGCCGGAGATGTTTCGGGAGGAAGCGGCGGCCTACCGTGACCTGAAGCGGCGTTTGGCGGAGCGGTTTCCCGCCGACATTGCTGCGTACGTCGCCGGCAAAGACGCGTTTGTCAAGGCGCTGGAACAGCGAGCGCTGGCATGGTGGAACGCCCGCAGGGACAGCGAGAAGTACGGCATCGATGAGAAGCGCGGGTAGGGAAGCGGCCGCCAGCGGCGTTCACCAATCGTTCGCCGGTTCGTCAAGATTCGTTCACAGGTTGGCAGATTCTGGACCGATTTCTTTCGCTACAATGAAATTGTAGAACGTGAAGACATTGCATGAAAGAAGGGTGTCTTATGAAAAAAATGTGGGGTCTCATGATGTCGGCAGCAGTCTTGTCCGTCATGCTGGCAGGCTGCGGCGGCGACAAACAGGAAGCGGCTCAAGGGAGCAGCCAACCCGCTCCGGCGGCGTCCGGCACGGCGATCAACATTGAGGCGAGCAACTGGAAGTTCAACCAGGATACATTTGAAGTAAAAGCGGGTGAGCCGTTTACGATCAACTTCAAGTCGACCGAAGGCTTCCACGGTATCGGCATTGAAGGGCTGGACGTGGACATCCAGAACGAGGGCAGCAAGACGCTGACCGTCGACAAGCCGGGCGAGTACAAAATCTTCTGCAACGTCGTCTGCGGTCCCGATCACGGCAAAATGGTCGCCACACTCGTGGTGAAATAAAGCAAACGAACAAAGAAGAGCACGACCTCTCAAAACACTTTGGCCTGCAGTGCGGGTCAGGGTGTTTTTTCCATTCTGCCGCAGGACATCCTACAGGGGTATCCTACACGCAGGAGGAGATCCCAGATGGTAAAGCACAACAACAAGGACAAACGGCCGACTGAGGCTGCGGCCGGCTCTCGCAGCACGCCTCCCCATACGGGGGAAAATACAGGGCACAATTTGCGCAAAGAAAACAAGTAGAGGAGCAGCAGCAGGAAAAGCGTGGCGGACAGAACGTGTGAACAGGTTCTTGACCGCCACGCTTTTGTTATGATGAAGCCCGTTTGTTACGTAGTGCAAACACCTGATTTACTCCAGGGTTCTCGACAAACGCGCGATACTATGGTTTCGTCTCCATTCCGTAAAGAGCCAGCTTGCCGGCATAGCGGATATAGGGCCATGCAGGTAATGGGGCGATTAAAATCCGATGGAATATTGCAAAGTGGCTACCGCAACATTGTATTGATACGCAGAATCAATGCTTTCGGCAATGCTGTCCAGCCATTTTTCCTTACGGTCGGCCAGCTCAGATGCGGATGCTTTTCCGTTCAGGTAGTCGATGTAGGTTTGACGGTAACGTTCTTCCGCCGATTTTTGACTTGCGCTGCTTTCCTCCATGGCTTGTTTCGTCTGAATCACTTTCTCGTAATTGGCCGCGATTTCCTGGTCAGCTTTCCGTTGGGCCGTTTGCCACAAAAGCTCGGCTTTTGTCAGCTCAATTTGTGCGATACGCCCAGGGTAGGTACTGAGGGAGGCGTACTGGCTGATGTAGTTTACTTTGGCTTGGTAAAATGCTTTTTCGGCGGAGGCTTTCACCAGATCGGGGCGTCTTTCGTAGGCGGTTTTTTTGTATTCGTCGACCGGGAGCAGTTGGAAGGCGGAATAATTCACGGCTGCCAGGTTCCACTCTTTGTCGCTCTTTTCGTTCATCAGTTGATTCAGTTTGGCAAGCGCCTCACGATACTTGGCTTCGAGTTCGCGGAGTGTTTCTTGAGCGTCGTTGTTGTTGTCCCCGTTCATCATTTCGACGTACTTCTTTTGCAAGTCCGCCTTCTCTTTCGCTGCCAGTACATCAAAATACGCTTTGTGTACATTGAGTCGGACGTTGTTTTCTTGTATTTTCCAGTTGGACTCGGCGACCTTGTAATCCCTGATCGCATCTGCTTCTGTCTCGAATTTCGATTTGGCACTGCTCAAGGTCTTGATGGAATCTACTTTCGTCGCTTTCGTGCCCAATAAAGTCAGGCGTGTTGTGTAATAGGCGGAGTCGCTGTCGAGCTTGAGCAGCCTCAGGTCGATGTTGCTGGTGATTGCCTTTTCAATCGCCTGCTCAAGCGTCAGTTCGGAAATTTCTGCCGGGGCCGCAGCAGCAGCTTCGGATGCACCCGCATCGGCAGGAGCGGCGAGGACAGGTGCTGCACCTGCGAGAATCGCGGCGATCAGGGTCGTGGTGTAAAGCGGTTTGAGCAAATGGAACTTCATGGATGAACCTCCTTGTAAGAATAAAAAATGTATGATAACGATTATCATTATCGTTAACGAGGCCAGTATATGATGACTTCATGTGAGTCGTCAAGGCAAAATATGCTACATGATTACAATTTTTTTAGATTGCGAGATACATATTTTCCCTCTGCCCGGCGCATGATAGAAAGGGAATGCTTGCATGCAACCTTCATACGCTCGGCTTACGGCAGGGCCGAGTTTGAAGCAGAGGAGATGGTGGCCCTGGAAAGAAACCGGTATTACATCACGCTGCAGTCGGGGACGACCGTGGCCGAGATCCGCGACGTCAAGGGCGATTCCACCTACGACTTTGAGATCGAGGCGACCGAGGTGGAAGCGGGAATGCTGCGCGACCTGTTCAACCACTGCGTGCACGGGGATGCACGGGCATACCTTGTGGAGCGACATGCCGGATCGGGACAACGACGAGTACGACGACAACCTGCGCGAGATTTACCGCACGATCTACCGGCTGGGCACGCCGAAAACCCGGAACGATCTCGAACAGATGGGATTGGTGGAGAGGCTGGGGTTGGACAGGGACGGGCTGCGGCCGCTGTAGCCAGGCCATTTCACAATTTTTCACATTCGCTTGACAATCGTGCCACATTGTTTGCTTAGACTGTTACCTGCAGCCGGGAAGCAACCGGCATCATGACCAGATCAGTACGCAAAAAGGAGTGACGGAACATGAAACTTTGGCAAAAAAGCGTTTTGGCGACAGCACTCGTGACGGGTCTGGCGATTCCGGCCGGCGTACACGCGGCGGACACCCAGGCACGGCCGGCGGCGAAGCTCATCCAGGCCGGACAGGTCGGCGCGCAGCACGAGTATCAAGGCGAACACCAAAAAGGCAAATGGCACCGCGGGATGCACCTGAATGCACACCGTCAGATGTACCTGACCCTGCTGGCCGAAAAGTACACGCCGGACAGCGTGGACGAATGGAAAGCCGCTTTTGCCGAACGGGAACGCCTGATGACGGAACTGAAGGCGGTGCGGGAGCAAAACGGCCAGGACGAGCAAAAACAAAAGCTGCGGGAGGAATGGAAAGCGCTGAGCGAAAAACTGCACGAGCAGGTGAAAAATGGCGAGATCACCCGCGAGCAGATGAAGCAGCAGTTGAAAGAATGGCGCGTCAAGAACTTCGGCGAGCGCAATCCAAAAGACGCGGAAGCGATGCGCGCCGTGATGGAACAGTTTAAACAGACCCACGAGGCGTTCGACGCCGCGATCCAATCCGGTGACGCCGAGAAGATCAAGGACGTGCTGCCGAAGCTCCTGGACGAGGTAAAAACGGTCAACCAGCACCTCGCCAAAAAGCTGGAACAGAAGAAAAACTAGCGGGCAGCCGCCGGTTTTCGGTACAATAGGAACCAAAAAGGACGTGTCCCCGTACGCGTCCTTTTTTCATGGAATGGGCCGGCCGGACGGGATGCCGGCATTCGCAGGGGGAAGACGGAGGAGGCATGAACGTGAGCTATCTCATTTATCTGGTGGAAGATGACCGGGTACTCACCTCCTATTTGCAAAACGAAGGGTGGCAGGTGCGTTCGGCGGAGGGAGAGATCGAGCTGACGATGAAGGAATTCGATCTGCCCCTGCTGTTTGCCAAGCATGCGGGCCAGGCGTTCGAACGGGAAAGCATCCTGCGCCGCATCTGGGGCGATGATTACGACGGGACCGACCGCGTCGTCGACGATCTGGTGCGCCGCCTGCGCAAGAAAATGCCGGAGCTGCGGCTGGAAACCCTGTACGGATTTGGCTACAGGATGATCGGCTCATGAAAAACTACCCGTTGGCTGTCCAGATCTGGCTGGTCTTCGCCGGCATCACGCTGGGCGTCGCGATCCTCCTGGCGCTTTTGTTTCCGTGGACGCTGCGCAGCTTTTTTACCCGGGAAGTCTTCGCCACCATCGAGACGGCCCAGGATACGCTGCTGGATTACATCCGGCCTCCCCTGGAGGAAAACAGGCTGTTCAGGCGGGAACTGGAGAGGAATAACATACGCACGGTGAACCACGTCTTCTTTCGCGAAAACGGCAGGCCGATTGTCGGACGGATGCTGCCGCGCTCGTTTGTCGAGATGGTCGGGGAGGATATTCGCACGCAGCTGCCCGACGTCCAGCGGTATATCCGCAGCGTGGACGACGACACCATTTTCTACGTCATTCGCCGGGAACAGGCGAGCGGCAGGACGGTGTACCTGGTGTCGTACGTGTGGGAGACCTACTTGAACGACCTGGTGCGCACGCTGGTTCGCCGGCTGTTCCTGATCCTGGGGATCGTGCTGGTGGCCAGCCTGCTGCCCTGCATCTGGCTGGCCCGCTACCTCACCCGTCCGCTGGTGCAGATGGAAAAGCGGGTGAAACGGATCGCCGACCGGGATTGGCACGAGCCGTTCGTGACGGACCGCAGCGACGAAATCGGCCGGCTGGCCCGTTCGATCGAGCGGATGAGGGAGCGGCTGGTTCGGCAGGATGAAGCCCAGCAGGCCTTTTTGCAGGACGTCTCCCACGAGCTGAAAACGCCGGTGATGGTGATTCGCAGCTACGCCCAGTCGATCCTGGACGGGATTTATCCGCGCGGAGACCTGCAGGGGTCGGTGCAGGTGATCGACAGCGAGGCGGAGCGGTTGGAAAAACGGATTCGCGGCCTGCTCTACATGACCAAGCTGGATTATCTGGAGACGCGCCGGCCGGAGCACCGGCCGTTTCGCCTGGACGAGCTGGCCTGCGATGTATGGGAGCGGCTGCGCTGGCGTCGGACCGACGTCCGCTGGGAGGAGTCACTGGAGCCGGTGACCGTCACGGGCGACAGGGAGCAGTGGGGCGTCCTGCTGGAAAACCTGCTGGACAACCAGACGCGCTATGCCCGGGAGCGGATTTTCCTCTCGCTGCGGCAGGAAGCCGGAAAGGCGGTGCTGCGCATCGGCAACGACGGGCCGCCCATTCCGGAGGAGGAAGCGCTGTTCAAGCAGTTTGTGAAAGGGGAGAAGGGGGAGTTCGGCCTGGGCTTGGCGATTGTGCAGCGGATTGCCCGGCTGCACCGTGCCCATTTGCGGGCGGCCAACACGGACGATGGCGTCTGCTTTACCGTGGAGATTCCCCTGCATCCGGAGTAAAGGGCGGCGACTGGTCCTGCAGCGCCTGGCTGCTCCACTCCTCGATCACCGACAGATGCTCCTGCCTGCAGGCGGGACACCAGCCCACGTGCAGGCAGTGGTGGTGGAGCCGGTCGGGAAAGCCGTTGTTCAGCTTGGAGTCGTCGATCTCCAGGTACGGGCTGTAATCGCCGTAGTAGTCATACAGCCGTCCGGCGTCGTCCAACGGGCGGCCGCAGCGGGGGCATGCTTCCTGGTAGGGCATGAGGCCGTTGCAGACGGGACAGAGATGGTCCATGGCCGGATGGATCCCTCCTTATCTTGTGGCGTCGTTCTCTCCCTACTGTGCGCCGGGGCGGCATCCCCTATGCAGAGCGGCTGGCGCAGGCAAACGGGCCGTCCCACGCGGAAGGACGGGTGGGACGCTTGTTCGGGCTTGCCCGACAAAAAAAGCCCTGTCCAGCCGAAGATAACGGCTGGCAGGGCGCTGCTGCGAACGGTTACGACTTGAAATTGTCCATGCTGGAGGAGTGGCCGGGCTGCAGTTTCGCATCCGGATTGATGTAGGCGACCGCGTTGTTGACAGCGGTAGGCGCTTCGCCGAAGCCGACGGCGATCAGTTTGACCTTGCCCGGATAGGTGGCGATGTCGCCGGCCGCGTAGATCCCCGGAATGTTGGTCTCCATGCGGGAGTTGACGAGGATGCCCCCTTTTTCCAGTTCCAGTCCCCAGTTCTTGATCGGTCCCAAAGACGAGATGAAGCCAAAGTTGACGATGACGGCGTCCACTTCCAGGTCGCGCTCTTCTTTGGTGACGTTGTTGACGATCGTGAGCCGTTCGATGCGTTCGTCGCCGTGCAGGGCGGCGATTTCATACGGCGTGGTGACGTTGACGCTGGAGGACATCAGCATTTCGACACTGTGTTCGTGAGCGCGGAACTTGTCGCGGCGGTGGATGAGAGTGACTTCCTTGGCAATCGGTTCGAGCATCAGCGCCCAGTCCACGGCGGAGTCGCCGCCGCCGATGACGGCTACGCGCTGTCCCTTGAAGGAGTTCAGATCGGTGACGAAATAGTGCAGGTTGGCTTTTTCGTACTTGGCGGCGTCAGGATGTTCCAGTTTGCGGGGCTCAAACGCGCCCACGCCGGCGGTGATGATGACGGCGCGCGAGTAGTGAATGCCTTTGTCGGTGGTGATTTCAAAAATGTCGTTCGGTTTCTTCTCGACGTTTTCCACCTTTTCCTCCAGGCAGACGGTTGGTTGAAACCGGGAGACCTGCTCTTTCAAATTGTTGATCAGGTCCTGGGCCAGCACTTTCGGAAACCCGGCCACATCGTATATGTATTTTTCCGGGTACAGGGCAGAAAGCTGACCGCCAAGCTGCGGCATGCTTTCGATAATCTTTACGCTAACCTGGCGCATCCCGCCGTAAAACGCGGTGAACAAGCCGGCAGGGCCGCCTCCGATAATGGTAATGTCATACACCTGCTCGTCCTTTTGCAGAAGGTTCAATCTCAAGCACCTCCGAAATATTCTGAAAGCATCCTTTCCTATTATACCCATACCTGTAAACGAAAAAAAGAAGAGAAAAAAAGGGGAGATGGGCAAAAATGACTTGAAAATCTTGTCGACTCCTTTTAATATGAGTGTGAATGTAACGAATTTGACAAAATTTTTTGTTTCCTGGATTGTGCTTTTTTTCACAGATTGGAGCACCGGATCTGGCAGGGCAATTATTCCGTTTATACAGGAGCGGTCGTTCAGGGCATCTTAAGCGTATCCAATCACGTGAAATTTCGCACAAACTTCCAGGGAATGCCTATCATAACACGAATGGAAGGGATACCATGAGCACACCCAAAATTCTCATCCTCGGCGCCGGATACGGAGGCCTGCTGACCACGCTGAAGCTGCAGAAAAAGCTGAACTACAACGAAGCGGAAATCACGCTGGTCAACAAGCACAACTACCACTACATCACCACCTGGCTGCACGAGCCGGCTGCCGGCACCGCTTCCGCCGACCACGCCCGCGTCAGCCTGGATCAGATCATCGACATGAACAAGGTGAACTTTGTAAAAGGCACCGTTCAGTCCATCCAGCCGGACGAACAAACCGTCACGCTGGAAAACGGCGAAGTGCTCAGCTATGACTACCTGGTGATCGGTCTGGGCAGCGAGCCGGAAACGTTCGGCATCCAAGGCTTGAAAGAATACGCGTTCAGCATCCGCAGCATCAACGCCGTGCGCCAGATCCGCGAGCACATCGAGTACATGTTCGCCAAGTACAAAAACGAGCCGGAGCGCACCGATTACCTCACCTTCGTGGTGGGCGGAGCCGGCTTCACCGGCATCGAGTTCTGCGGCGAGCTGGCCGACCGCGTTCCGGAGCTGTGCCGGGAGTTTGACGTCGATCCGGAACTGGTGAAAATCTACTGCATCGAAGCGGCGCCGACCGCTCTGCCGGGCTTTGATCCGGAGCTGGTCAGCTACGCGATGGACGTCCTGGGCCGCAAAGGCGTCGAGTTCAAGATCGGCACGCCGATCAAGGAGTGCACCGCAGATGGCGTCCTGCTGGCTACCGGCGAAGAGATCAAGTCGAAAACCGTCGTTTGGGCGGCGGGTGTGCGCGGCAACAGCATCGTGGAGAAATCCGGCTTCGAAGTCATGCGCGGCCGCGTGAAGGTAGACGAGTACCTGCGCGCGCCGGGCTACGAAAACGTGTTTGTCGTCGGCGACTGCGCCCTGATCTTTAACGCCGAGGGCCGTCCGTATCCGCCGACCGCCCAGATCGCCGTACAGGAAGGGGAAAACCTGGGCGACAACCTGGTGGCCCTGATTCGCGGCGAAGTGATGCAGCCGTTCGTTCCGGCGCTGCAGGGCACCCTGGCATCGCTCGGCAAAGGCGAAGGCATCGGCATGGTCGGCTCGAAAAAGCTGTTCGGCAGCACCGCCGCCCTGATGAAGAAGGCGAGCGACCTCCGCTACCTGTGGAAGATCGGCGGGGTCGGCCTGGCCATGAAAAAAGTGCGGTTGTAAGAGGCAGCCATGCGTCACGCCAGTATTCAGGTCAGAGGATTGCTGACAAGGGATGAACTGGAGCGCTACAACGCGCTGATGGAGGTAGGCGCCTACCTGGAGGAACAGGGCCGCTACGACCTGGCCCAGCACGTGCAGCGCGAAGTCGACATCCTGATCCTGCCCGCGATCGAACGCCTGAAAGAAAAAGGGCGGGAGCGGGACCGGGAAAATCTCCGCTACATGATCGACAACGGCCTGCTCGACGCAGACGACGAGTAGCGCGAAGAAAAGGGCCGGCGAAACGCAGGCGGTTTGGGAAAGCAGGACAGACATGCACGAATGCCCCCGGCGAAATGCCGGGGGTTTTTGTGGTGGTCTTCTGGATGGACTATGTCAGCGGGGAGCTACGGCCGCAGGAGGGAGAGATCGATGAGGCCGCGTTCCTGCCGATTCGCCGGCTGCTGGATGATCCGCTCGCGGCCACCTAGCTGAAGATCATACTGCCCCGTTTCACCGCCAGGGAGCAGGGACTCGCCGGGAGGGAGTACGGTATCGAGCCCGTCTTTCAGTACACCCGCTATAAAATCTTCTCGCATTCGTGAGAAATAGACAGAAAAACCGGGATGCAGCCGCTTACATCCCGGTTTTTTTCCGTTTTCCGAGTGATTTTCCCGTTGTCGTGCCTGCGGATTCTCTGTTATAGTAAGACACATCTAAAAAATCAGAAAATACAATTTATTTCCCAGGTGGATGGGAAAGGAGAGGTCACCATGAGAACCGAACAAGAACAATGCCCGTACTGCAAGGGGCAGGGGTATTTCCAACTGCTGCTGGGCGGCACCGAGAACTGTCCGGGCTGTGACGGCACCGGGACTCATTCCGAACCGATGACGGCCGCTTCCGCCGTCAAAGCTTAGCCGAAAGCCGACGAACGTCGGCTCTTTTGTTTGGGCCTGCACAGGGCGGCGCCGCTTTTCCGATTGACCTCCCCCGGGGATTGGGCTACACTAAAAAGCGGAAACGGACGTGGTTTGGACGCGAATGCCGATACGTCCAGAAGGCTGGAGGATTGAACGGGCGATGAGTTTGCTGCAATTTGTGGTGTCCATTGTGCTGTTTGCCGTGCTCGGTTTTGGCATCGGTTTTATCATAAACATGATTTTGCGGACGACCTGGCTGCCGGTGGTGCTCGTCATCGGCGTGGTGGTCGGGGCGCTGCTGTACAAAAAAATCGTTCCCGGCCCCTGGGACGCGATCATCCTGGGATGCGGCATGGCGGGCACGGTGGTCAGCGGCTGGACGATCCAAACGCTGCGGAAAAAAGGGTATCGGATGTTTTAACGACGGTTCGGGCGGGCCTTTTGCGGGGTCTGCCTTTTTCTGTTCAGGCTGCACAACCTTCTCGGCGACAGGAGCTTCCGCCTCCCGGCACGGGGCGGCTTTTTTGTGCCGCAAGATCCAGAATATTTTTGTAATGAGGTCATTTTGTGTATAGTTTCCTTCTCTTCGGGACAAGACTAGAACCGAGAGGAGGTTTTTTACAGAATGAATGGTAAGCGATTGGTGAGTATGATCGTCTTGGGCGTTACCGTACTGACCGGCTTCGCGACCGACGGATTGGGCTACAATGTGATGGGGGATCGCTCCGTCCAGACCGCATTCGGCGTCACGGAGACGAGGGATGGCAGGCAGGTCGTCAAGAAACGGACCGTTTCCACCAGCTCCTTCCTCCCGATGACCGACAAGAACGAACGGATGCTGGAGCAGTATCCCAAGGTTCGCGTCGTGGCGACGGGGTATTACGCCGGGTATGAATCGACGGGCAAACATCCGTCCCATCCGTCTTACGGCATTACATACTCGGGCGTGAGGGTTCGCCGGGATGAATACTCCACCATTGCCGCCGACCTGCGCGTGTTTCCGCTGGGAACGGTCCTGTACATACCCGGTTACGGCTACGGCGTGGTGGCGGACAAAGGAGGGGCCATTCGCGGCCACAAGATCGACCTCTATTTTGAAACCAAGCAGGATGTGTTCAAGCAGTGGGGCAAAAAAGCCCTGGACGTGTACGTCATCCGCCGCGGCGACGGCAAGGTGACGGAAGCGATGATGACCCGACTGAACGAAAAAGGAATCGCGGCGATGGCCGACCCCATCCACTGACTTTAGCGGGATGGGAACACACAAAAGGATTTGCCCCGGTGTTGATGCCGGCGGCAAATCCTTTGCTTGTGTACAGGGGAAACACGCTCTCAGGTGACGTCGTCCGGGTGCAGCAGCTTGACCAGGTGCTCCAACCCGTCCAGAATGCGGGGCGACGGGCGGCAGTAGAGTCCTTCTTCCAGCAGATGGACGCGCCCGCGGCGGATGGCGTCCATCTCCCGCCACTCGGGCCGGTCGGTGATCATCGCCGGTTTGATCCGGCGCAGCTCGATGCCGCACCAGACGACACAGATGTGATCGGGATTCCGCTCCCGCACCATGTCGCGGGTCGCTTTGACATTGGCGCAGGGAAAGTCGGCGAACACGTTGACGCCCCCGGCAATTTCGCTTACGTCCGTAAGCCAGTTGTCTCGTCCGGGGGTGTAGATCGGATTGGGCCACCATTCCCAGTACAGCTTCGGCCGGGTGCCCCGCCGCGCTGCCGCCTGACGGATGGTTTCCACTCTTTCGGCAAATTGCTGGGCCAGCCGTTCGGCGGCCTGTTCCGTACCGGTGGCCTCGCCCACCAGCCGGATGTCCTGGGGGATGTCGGCGATCCGCGACGGATTCAGCACGAGATGGGGAATCCGCCGGGCGGCGAGTTCCTCCACGTTTTTTTCCATGCCCGGAACGCTGAGCGAGGCGACGACCAGATCGGGCCGCAGCGCCTCCACTTTCTCCATGTCGATGGACAGATCGGGTCCGACGCGCGGCAGGTGCTGCCATTCGCCCGGCCAGTCGGAGTGGTCGTCCAGACCGACCACCTGATCGCTCAGTCCCAGATAATAGAGGATTTCCGTATTGCTCGGACAAATGGAAACGATGCGCATGCTCTCCCTCCCCGAAACGGCGCTGCCCGGCTCCGTTTCCGGTGCGGGACAACTCCGGCGGTCTCCTGCCGCCCTACATCAACCTATGTGTGATCAGCGCGATCATGACACCCAGCCATCCGCCGATGAATACCTCGATCGGCTGGTGGCCGAGCAGTTCTTTCAGCTTTTGGGCCTTTTCCTGGTTGGGACGCACCTTGAAGGTCTTCATCCCCTCCAGCAGGTGGTTGAATTCGTCCACCAGCTTGTTCAGCACGACTGCCTGCATGCCGGCGTGGCGGCGGACACCGGCCGCGTCGAACATGACGATGACCCCGATAATGGCGGAGATGGCGAACATGCTGCTGCTGAACCCTTCCCGGATGCCCACGGCCGTCGAGAGGGCGGTCACCGCGGATGAATGGGAGCTGGGCATGCCGCCTGTGCTGAACATCAGCGACCACTGCCAGGTCCGGGTGGCGATGTAGTGAAGCGGGATTTTGATCAACTGGGCAATTCCTATGGCAATCAGAGCCGCCCATAACGGAAAGTTGTCGAGTATTGCTGCCATAGAAAGATCCATTCCTTTCTGCTGCGTCTGCGTTTATTGTAACAGAACGGCGTTTCGCTCATCCGTAAAGTTTTCGTCAGGATTTCGAGACCGGGCAATCTGTGTTACGATGGAAAGCGGAAGGACGGTGGCGGTTGACCATGCGATACCCCGAGCAGTACATACGGTTTATCGAAAAGTTCAACGCCGGCGAGTACTACGAGTGCCACGACCTGCTTGAGGAAATCTGGATGGAAGACAAATCGAACAAGTTTCTCCAGGGACTGCTGCAGATGGCGGTCGGGCTGTATCACTTCTCCGGCGGCAACGTCAAGGGTGCGCGCCTGATGTTTGCCAACGCCCGCAAATATCTGGCCAGATACGGTCCGCGCCACTGGGATCTCGATGTCGACGTGATTCTCCGTTTTCTCGACGACTGCACGGCCGCGCTGCCACAGGCGGACGCCATTCCGTACACGGAAGCGAAAGCCATCCCGTTTCCTTCCCTGCATCTGAGTCTGGGCACACGCTGAGGCATGCATGTGCCCGTAGTTTTATCCTATCACAGAGAAAGAAGGAAGGGTATATGAACGTCACGGTAGAAAAACGGAGCGAATGGTGGACCGTTCCGTGCGATGAGCTGGTGATCCCGCTGTGGAAAGAGGAGGAGCTGGCGCAGGTGTATCCGGAGCTGGATCAACGGTTTGCAGGCGGGCTGGCCGCGCTGCAGCGGGACAAGGAAATCAGCGGGGAGGCCAAGGCGGTGGCCGTCGTCCACACAATGGGCCGGCTTGTGGCCAAAAAGCTGATCGTCATCGGCATGGGTGACCGGGAGAAGGCCGACTTCGTCTCCATCCGCGCCGCCTGGGGGCGGGCCGCCAAGACGGTGGGAGGCAAAGGCAGCGGCAAAACCGTGGCCGTGGATCTGCGCGGCGGGCGGAAGCTGTCGACCGGCCGCTTCGCGCAGGCGGTGACGGAGGCGTTTTGCCTGGCGGCGTATCACTACGAAGGCTATCGGCAAAAGCCGAAGCGGGAGACGGAGCCGCTGGGGACGGTGCAGCTTCTCGTCGGCAGCGACGAGGAAGCGGCCAGCGCCATGCTGGGCGTGATGCGCGGCGAAGCGCTGGCGCAGGGAACCAACCTGGCGCGGACGCTGGTCAACGAACCGGGCAATTACCTGACGCCGCGCGCCCTGAAAGACGCGGCGGTGGCCGTGGCCGAACGCTACGGTATGGCGTACGAGGTGCTGACAAAAGATAAACTGGAGGAAATGGGCATGGGCGGCGTGCTGGCCGTCGCCAGGGGCAGCGCGGAAGAGCCGTACGTCGTCGCGGTGAAATACCAGGGAACAGAGACCTGGGAGGACGTGATCGGCCTGATCGGCAAAGGCGTCACCTTTGATACCGGCGGCATTTCCATCAAGTCGGTTGCCGGCATGGAAGACATGAAGTCCGACATGGGCGGAGCGGCGGCCGTGATCGGGGCGTTGGAAGCGCTGGGCCAGCTCAAGCCCCGGGCGAACGTGCTCGCGGTCATCGGCTGCGTGGAAAACATGCCGTCGGGAACGGCCTACAAGCCGGGGGACGTGATTACCACGATGAGCGGCAAGACGGTGGAAATCATCACGACCGACGCCGAGGGACGGATGGTCCTGGCCGACTGCATCACCTACGCCAAGGAACAGGGCGTCTCCTGCCTGGTGGACGCCGCCACCCTGACCGGCGGGATCGTCGTCGCCCTGGGCCACTACTGCTCCGGCGCGATGACCAACGACGAGGCGCTCGTCGGCGAACTGCTGTCCGCGGCCGAGCAGGCCGGGGAACGCCTCTGGCAGCTGCCGATGTTTGAGGAGTATCGCGAGTTGAACAAAAGCCGCTATGCCGATCTGAAAAACTCGGGCGGCCGTTACGGCCACTGCATCATCGGCGGAGCCTTTTTGCGGGAGTTCGCGGGTGATACCCCGTGGGTCCACCTGGACATTGCCGGCACGGCGTACACCGGCAGCGCGGGCGACATGCAGCCGGCGGGCGGAACCGGCGTCATGGTCCGCACGCTCGCCCAGTTTGTGATGAACCGCAGCCAATCCAATGCGTAAAGGAGTTGTCAAGCCATGTTCCACAATCCGAGTGACGAACGCCGCCGCCAACTGCTGGAGGAGGCGAAAACCATCGCGGTGGTCGGCCTTTCCAACAAGCCGGAGCGCACCAGCCACATGGTCGCCGCCGCCATGCAAAACGCGGGCTACCGCATCATTCCGGTCAACCCGACGATTGCCGGCGAGACAGTGCTGGGCGAAAAAGCGGTCGCTTCCCTGAGCGAGATCGACGAGCCCGTTGACATTGTCAACGTGTTTCGCCGCAGCGAGGACGTGCCGCCGGTCGCCGAGGAAGCCGTCAAACTGAAACCCAAGGCCCTCTGGCTGCAGCAGGGGATCGTCAGCGAAGAGGCGGCCGCGCTGGCGAAACAGCACGGCATCGAGGTCATCATGGACCTGTGCATCAAGGTGGATCACGCCCTCCTGCGCGTAGGGAAAAAATAGACCGGCGGACGCCGCCGTCCGGCAGCGGACTGCGTGCGGGTTGTTGTCCCGCATTCGCGAGGGACGTCCCCCCCGCACATTGGCGGGGGTGTTTTTCTTGCAGCGACCTGCGGGATATGGTAAGAAGGTGGTATACCTCACAACGAGTCGTTCCCGTATGGCTGGCCGCTCTCCGCACATACTACGCGGGACGGCGTTTGCGCCCGGGAATCGATCACGCCTGTCGGACAAAGGAGTGAAGCCCCATGTTTACCAACAAAACCCTGGAAACCAGGCATGACCGCGTGCCTCCCAATCAGAAAGTGACGACTGGCTTTCCCGTCCTGCACTACGGCGATGTGCCGGAGTACACCGATTTGGCGACCCAGTGGAGCTTTCGCATTTTCGGCCTGGTGGAGCAGGAAGTGACGCTTACCTACGAGCAGATCATGGCCCTGCCCAAAGCGCAGGTGACCAACGACATTCACTGCGTCACCGGCTGGAGCAAGCTGGACAACGTCTGGGAAGGCATTCCCGTGGAAGAAATCGTGAAGCTGGTCAAGGTGAAGCCGGAGGCCAAATACGTGATGCTGCACGCCGAATTCGGCTGGACGGCCAACATGCCGCTGGACGACTTCCTCAAGCCGGGCAACCTGTTTGCCTTCAAGCACAACGGACAGGATCTCACCCCGGAACACGGCTGGCCGCTCCGCTTCGTCATCCCGCACCTGTACTTCTGGAAGAGCGCCAAGTGGGTGCGCGGCGTCGAGTTTTTGGAAAAAGACAAGCAGGGGTTCTGGGAGAAGAACGGGTATCACATGTACGGCGACCCGTGGCGCGAACAACGTTTCGCTTGGGATTAACTGGAATGAAGAAGAGGCGGAAATCCGCCTCTTCAGTTCGTTTTCAGTGAAATAATCTCAGCTGGGGCTCTTCGACCTGGACCTCCAACTGCCTCTCCAGTGACGTCTATGGTAATCTCCGAGAAGAGGGTTTGCATGATCATTTTTTTGTGATCCGGCTCAAGAAAGGACCAGTTCTCTTTCAGACTTTTGGCTACTTCTATGACCTCATTGGGGGAGAGTTTTGGTTGCTGTTTCTCAAATAAGGTCTCAACCTGCAGTTGTTGACGAATGGTCTCTTCTCGTTCGTTTTCTTCTTGCATACGTTGTTTGAGATCGTCAGGCCGTAAAGTACGTGCAGGACGACCTTCCCTTGGTGGTGTCGTCAGATACCCGCTTTCTGATCGTGTATGGGGCGTATCTTCGTCTACTCGGCAAAGCAGCGTTCACCAAGGAGAGAGAAGCCGCCAAGGAGCTGCGGCGCGCCGGCATCACCATAATGGGCCAGAAGAGCGACCGTAGCGAGCACTTCGTCATGTGGCGGCAGGTGGTCAGACCAATTTCCATAATTTATGCATGAATGCATAATCCTCTCCATCCGATAAACAGGGTGAAGAGGTAAGTCCTCTACGAAATGTTCTTGGGGTAATGAATTGAGGCAGTCAAATTTTGCAGGAGACTGTCTCCTTTTTTTCATTCAAGCACCAATTGAGGATATTCTTTACTCACTTACCATCAATAATCTAAGGAAATTCCTATTGTCAGTAATTATAATAACATCATTCACGTACTACTTCTCCGATCAACTTTAGATGGTCGGAGTTTTTTCTATGAGTCAACCCCCTCTCCAGGTGTCTTTATTATTTACATGTTCGCCTCGTGTTCGTATTGCAGAGGGGAACGAATATGCTCGGGAACTTAAAACGCTAAATGAGCAGCGGTCAGCTTGTCGAGATCATCTATTTGGATCGCCACGGCCGAACGTCGAAGCGAACAGTCCGGATACATGAGATCAGCAGCGGCCGGGTGAAAGCCTACTGCTTTGCACGTAGGGCGTTCCGGGTATTCTCCGTTGACAACATCCTTGCCGTAGCCCCAGTGGTGAAACGTCATGCTGCAGGATATTGAACGGAAAGTTCTGCGCATCATTGCCAATTTCTCAGTTGGGCGCCGGCGCACGCCGACAGTGGATGAGTTGTGAGTGAAAACCGGCCGCAGTCGCAGCGGCGTGTTGGAGGTTCTGGCCGCATTGGCCCGGGAAGAGTACATCGAATGGGATCGATCACACCCGGACGACATCAAGTTGCTGGAAGCATGGGAAAAGAAAATAACATAACTTGCTTATTTCAAAGATAAGAAAAAGGGGGATCATCCCCCCCGTAGTCTTATATAACCAAAGTTGAAATAGCAGCAATTATTACGGCTACCGCTAAGTTAATACTTATTAACTTCCAGTCAAAGAAGGCACGTAATCCCTCTTTTTTAATTATAGAGAAATATAGGGAAAAGAGAATATATACAATAAAGACTCCTTGTAACCCTAAATAAAAATTGTGTACAAAGTTGTCCATGGAAAATTTCTCCTCAAGTATTCAATCATGTAAAAAACATAAGATTACCACTTAAAGAAATCCTTGATTTTTTCAATACTTTCTTTTATCCCTTTTTTAACTCGGTCCTTAATGCTCTCCTTTGAATCTCCCTTAGACTTTCTAATCTCTTCAGGGGTTGGCATCGAAGCATAGGGTTCAAACGGAGCAATTACACGATTCTCTACTGCCTTTGCAACTGCTTCATTGATTCCTTTTGTCTTTGCAATGTTATCATAATGATTATATACTGACTTAGCGATTTCAGTTCCAATACCAGCAAGTGCTGCTGCACCGGCTCCGGTTATAGCTCCTTTAACATAATCAGGTGGACTAACTCGTGGAGCACCAGTTGGTCCGTTTATTTTTTTTGCTGCTTCAGCAACTTTCATTCTATTCTGATAATCTTTGTGTTGAGCGTAAGCTCCAGTAATTGCACCCCCTGCTGAAGAAGCGATTACTCTTATCACACTGCCAGTAATTTTGTCCTTACTATTATTATCTTCCTTAGTTTTATTACCAGAAACTGTTTGTTGAGATGTTTGAGAGGTTTTTGACGATGAAACGCTTCCTCCACCAGCACCCGGACCTTCTATTACAGCTCGTATTTGAACAGAAGGTGTCGCGGATGTAGATTTTTTGTATGCTTCTTGAGCTTCCTTACTAATTTGTACAGTGTCTTGTCCGGTTTTACCTACTGTTTCTTGTTTCGCGTTCTTCGTAGAAGTAGTATTGATTTGAGGTAAGTTTTGTACCCGTTCTAATCGTTCTCGTTCTAACCGTTGTTGGTATCTTTTCTCAATATGATCTTCTCTGCTAACTCTACTCATTTTATCCACTTCAATCAAAAAAAGTAGAATTTGGTATTTGGTATTATAGCAGAATTTTTTGTTTTTTTACAGTATTAAAGGTTGGTGACCAATATGCACAAAAAGATATTTTGTATCCAAAGAGTCGAATGACCAAATTGGTATATCATAGTCTATAGGTGCTGATAAGAATTACCATGCGGAACGGAGAACCGTTTGCCTTTGCCGGCCTGTTTGACACCTGGACGGCGCCCGACGGCCAGAAACTTCACACCTGCACGATCATTACCACCCGGCCCAATGAAGTCGTCGCTGACATCCACGACCGGATGCCGGTGATACTGCAACCGGAGGATGAAGACCTTTGGCTTGATCGCGAGAGGTTTGATTCTGAACTGTTACGGTCGCTGCTGGCGCCCTATGATTCCGGCCAGATGCGAGCTTACCCGGTGCCCGCAACAGTTGGGAGCCCCAAAAACGACGGTCCCGAATGTATTGAGGAGGTTTCATGGCAGTAGCCAAAACCTCCTGTTTTTCGCCGACAAGCCCCCTGCTGGCAGGGGGGATGTCATGCTCAGCCATAACGGGCTTAGGAGATCGCCACACTCAAAAATCTGTCCCTGTTGGCCAGCATGACCGGCGACGTTGAGTGGCAGCATGAGTTGTGCGCAAGGCTGGAGAAATTGACACGATAATGGTTATACAATAACAGCCACCGTGACCCGTGGAAAGAGCAGCGGTTCGCGTGGGATTAAAAAGACTATTTTAACGCTGTCCGTTTACTTTTCCGGAGCTTACGCGTATAATATCTCTAGAGATGATCGCTACCGTTCTTTTATGGATGGTAGGTCAAGAGTAGTCAGCGGGAAAGGGCAACCTTTCCCGCTATTTCGTTATGAGGGGAGCGACTTGCAAAAAAGGGCGGCAGTTTTCATTGATGGCGGGTACCTGGATAATGTATTGCTTCATTATGGCAGGGCGAAACGAAAAGATGGTTCAAGACTTGACAGGCGAAAATCCCTTGCTACGCGCATATTATTATCACTGTTTACCTTACCAATCCGCCGAGCCGACACCTGAGGAAAAACAAAAGTTTTCATCTGCGGAGAGATTTCTCAGAAGATTGAGTAGATTGAATAGTTTTACCGTTCGGAAGGGTAAATTACAATACAAAGGAAAAACGGATGACGGAAAGCCTTTGTTTGAACAAAAATGAGTCGATGTTGCTTTAGCTGCTGATTTAGTGATGCATGGTACGAAAAGATTAATTACTCACGCAATATTGATAACAGGGGATAGTGATTTTATCCCCGCAGTAGAGATAGCTCAATCAGAAGGAGTACATATCACGTTATTTTATGGAAACGGAGAAAATTCAATGCCCCATGATGAACTAATGGACGCTGTAGATTCCAGACACATGATTACACAGGAAATGATTGATAAATGGAAAAGAGAGGAAAGGGCAGAAACGATATAATCACAAGGTGGGTTATTGATTGAAGTGTTATCCATCTGAAAGGTCAAAATGAGCGAATCGTTACTTTTGGACAAACACGCCGCCACGTGGAAAGCGCAGCGGTTCGCGTGGGTTTAGACTGGAACGAAGATGAGGCGGAAATCCGCCTCAGTGTGCAGACAAAGTAACTGCTGGGTGGAGAAGCACGTTTCCGGCATCCGCTCCGTGCTCGCCCAGCAAGGGAGCACGGGCTGCACGCTCCGCACCGATTTGCGGGGGATCGCCAAAGCCGCATCGCTTCGCAGCCCATTCAAAGGTGGCGCTCCTTTTTCCCGCAAATCGCTGCTCCGCTCGGTAGGGCTCACAAGTCGCTCTGCCTGGAAACATGCTTCTCCTTCGATGCAATCGTTTTGTCTACAGTCTGAGGCGGAAATCCGCCTCTTTTTATTCGTTTTCAGTGAAATCATTTCGGTCGGGGATCCGACGACCTGGCCTGCTGACTGCCTCTCCAGTGTCGTTTATGGTATAAATGTAAGCCTAAAAGGTGCGGCAGAAATATTAAAACTTGTCGATGGTCCGGGAGATGTAGAACTTCCGGAAGTAATAATTCACATTCAACAATAGGGTGTACAAAAACATGATGATATGGGGTTGTTTATGAGAATCGTACGTTTTTTTGCTTCATCAACTGTCGTTTATCTCATCAGTGCCATTGTATATATCGTTAGTATTGTACCTGTTGAATCTTTTCGTGAAGAGGGAGTCCATAAGTTTATTGCGTTTATGCTGTCATTTTATTTACTTCCGGTTTGTTACGCTGGGTGCTTAATCGGAGAATTAGTATATACATTTGCATCCAAAATAAATAGCCGCATTATTGGAACCATTATCTTTGCGTTAACAGGTGCAATGTATTCTTATTTGATTCATAAATTTGTGTTGCATAGAAACCCAATCGACATGTTTTTTTACACAGCTGTTTTGGGATCAATATCCTTTTACTGGGCCCATTTCATTAACAGTAAAAAACTCAGTATACAACTTTCGATGTTTCCGGGGTATGTTCTAGTCTTGTTTTTAATTTTTATTGCGTTTTAACAACTCGTGTTGTTCGTTTCACTGAGAAGCGTTCACCTTTGCCGGCCGGTTTTACACCTGGACGGGGCCCGACGTTAGGACACATCACACCCGTACGATCATTATCACCCGGCCTAACGACGGCCTTGATTAGCTTCATTTAGGGATTGTCAAAAACATCCCCATCTCAATAAACCCCTTCTATGTAGACAGTAAAGGACAAGCCCTTCCTGTTACCTTGGAGGGGATTTTCCATGAGGACAACCTGAGCCCGGTTCAACCCCGAGCCCAGAGTCTGTCAACTTGAAAGGGGGGAGACCATGGGACATGAATTGTTTTGAAACATAGGACAGAAGCAGCAGTTAGGAACGCTTCACAGAAACAGCAACCTTCCAATCCCCTTCAATTTTTAAAGGCGAGTCAGCTTTTTTCTGTCCGAAGAATGAACGGATCTTCAACGTAAAACGCTCATTGTTATTGAAGAAGCCAGCATCAAGGAGAAGGTTTGCCTGAAACACTCTTTCATTCGCTTTCGGACTTTTTACTTCGGAAAGAAGTTTGTCACGATCTTTTATATCAAATTCATAACGGTTGTCTGATGCGGCCTGGACGGTAATTTGGTTGTTGGTCAAAGACTCTCCTGAACTTCTCACAACCTCGAAATCGCCGAAAGTAAGAACCTCTATCGTACTGTAAGGCGGTTTCGTAATGTCTTGTAGGGTAACCGTTACTGGCACAATAATCGTTTCAGATTGTACAGTGGCTGAATTCGCCTCGACCTTAATTTCATCCGTAGCTTGGGAATATTGTGTGTCTACCACCTCGTTCTTCCAGTTGACGATATCCCTGAAATATCCACGTACAGATGAAGCCAGACTGGAATCGTTCAAAGCAATAATGGCTGACACCAAAACGGCAGCCGAAACGATTCCGCCCCATACGCGTTTCTTCCCAATGATCCTCTCGCTATGTCGCTCTTCTAATTTCGCTTGTTGGATACCCATTTTACTTCTTTGATGAAGATCTGGCGGAATCTCGATTTTTTCCATTTCCTCTTTCAAGGTGCTTCTTTTCATGAACTCTCCTCCTCCCTTAAAATTCCACGAAGTTTTTCCAAGGCTCTATACAAAATGGTTTTGGTTGTACCCAAGGGGAGTTCTAACATCTGAGCGATATCCTTCAACGTGTAGTCTTGATAAAACCTCAGCAAGACCACACTTTTTTCATTCACATCTAATTTTTCAAGCACATCTTTTAATGTGATGGAAAGAGGAAGATCCTCATCCATTGAATGAAAAAAATTCAATTGTTCCGGTTTCAATGGAACGACTTTCTTTCGTTTCTGAAGCAAGTTGATCGAACAGCTCATGGTAATTTTCGTTACCCATGTTTTAAAGTATCGGGGTTCCCGTAATGTCTTGATTGACTTGAAGGAGCGATAAGCCGCCTCTTGAACAATATCAAGGGCATCTTCTTGATTTTTCACATAGACAAAAGCGATCCTGTACATCATTTCTTCGTATTGTTGAAACAATGCAAGGTAAGCCGTTTCATCGCCCTGCTGCGCTTTTTTTACTAAGGTAACAGCATCCATTCCGTTTCCCTCCTTTCATGCGCTTTTTTACTAAGGAAACAACATCTATTCCGTTTCCACTCCCTGACACTTATTAGACCAATCATCCTTATGTTTGGCTTTGGTTGTAAAGGGGGAAAAATTGTCTGATTGCTTATGGGTTCTGGTGCTGCAGGCCGCAGACTGCCTCCCTTTTCTGTGGCCTTTCCATTCCGCCTCAACTGCAAACGGCCGGTGTAGTGATGTTGGCATACGCAGGTTGATCTTGCCGCTGTCCTCCGCCTGCGGTTCCGGGCTCCGAAATAGGGTGCTGGAAGTCAATCCCTTACGTCTGCGCGGCCCGCGGAAAAAGCAGCCCTTCGCGTAGGATGGAGGCATGGAAAAAGGGCTGTCTGCGACGGGACAGCCCTTCTTCTTTGATAAACAATGGGGGAAGCCAGAGACTTTTTCTGCTCACCTGTTACCTGCCTGTATCTGTGGTTCTCCCGGTAGCGGAGACACGCGCAGGCGCAGAAATCGCCTCATAGGTGAAGGCGGCCAGGACGGCGCCGAGCAGGGGACCGATCACATAGACGGGAAAATGGCTCCAGTCCACGGTTCCGCCCGCCAGACTGTCCACCACGTAGGGGCCGAAGGTTCGGGCCGGATTGAAGGAGGAACCCGTCGGTCCGGCCGTCATCATGATGATGCCGCCAACCGTCAGGCCGATGACCAGTCCCGCGAATCCGTGGGGCGCCCGCGAATCGACGGCCACTCCCATAATGACAAGCATCAGAATAAAGGTTTCCAGCGCTTCGATGGCAATGCCCTGCACGTATCCGGTGGTCAGCGAAAGGACGGTGGCGCCGAGATTTCCGATGACGGCTCCGTCCGTGCCCAGCACGACCAGGATCAATAGGGCGCCCGCGATTCCTCCCGCACACTGTGCCGTCACGTAGGCGGGGACGTCCCTCCAGGAAAAGCGTCCCGCCGCCGCCAATCCGATGGTCACCGCCGGATTGATGTGGCACCCGGATACGTTTCCAAAGGTGTAGATCATCGCGGTGACGATGATGGCAAAAGCCAGGCTGATGACGCCGATATCGGCCAACGTGGTGGGGTGATTCGCCTTTGCCGACAGGATTCCGTGAAAGGCGGCACTGCCCGGGCCGATGAGCACCAGCAGGGCCGTACCGACAAACTCAGCGAGACTCCGCCTCCATAAAGCAGGTGGATGCTCCATGGTCACACCACCTTTCCTTCGCACCATTCCTGCAACCGATGGAATCCCCGCCGGGGACAGCCTCACGCAGGCGGAGGGCGTTACTTGACCAAGCCATGGGGATCAATCACGTATTTTCTCGCCGCCCCTTTATCAAAGTCGCTGTAGGCTTTCGGTGCTTCGTCCAGCGAAATTTTGGTGGCATTGACCGCTTTGGCGATCTGCGCCTTGCCATGGAGGATGGCCATCATCAACTCGCGGTGGTATCTCATGACCGGCGTCTGTCCGGTGACAAAGGTATGGGCTTTTGCCCAGCCCAGGCCGATGCGAATTTTCAATGTCCCCACCTTGGCCTCCTCGTCCACGGCGCCAGGATCACCCGTTACGTACAGCCCCGGGATGCCGAGTCGGCCTGCGGCTCTGGTAATTTCCATAATGGAGTTGAGCACGGTGGCGGGTGCCTCGGAATGGTCGCGACCGTGACCGTGGGCTTCAAACCCCACGCAGTCGATCGCGCAATCCACTTCGGGAACGCCCAGAATGTGTTCAATTTGTTCTCCCAGGTTGTCGTGTTCACTCAGGTTGATGGTTTCGCATCCAAAGCTTCTCGCCTGTTCCAGCCGGGCGGGATTCAAGTCGCCGACAATGACGACGGATGCGCCCAACAGTTGGGCGGAATGGGCAGCGGCAAGCCCAACCGGCCCTGCTCCGGCGACGTAGACGGTAGAGCCGGGACGCACGCCGGCACTGACGGCACCGTGGTACCCTGTCGGGAAAATATCCGACAGCATGGTCAGATCGAGGATTTTTTCCATCGCCTGATCCTTGTCGGGGAATGCCAGCAGTTGAAAGTCTGCATAGGGAACCATGACGTATTCCGATTGACCGCCTACCCAGCCGCCCATGTCGACATACCCGTAGGCAGATCCGGGACGATCCGGGTTCACGTTCAGGCAGACATGGGTGTTTTGTTCCTTGCAGTTCCGGCAACGTCCGCAGGCAATGTTGAACGGCACGGAAACGAGGTCGCCTTTTTTGATGAATTCCACATCGCGTCCGACCTCGATCACCTCTCCCGTAATTTCGTGGCCCAGGACGAGTCCGGGGGGCGCCGTGGTGCGGCCGCGCACCATGTGTTGGTCGCTTCCGCAAATGTTTGTCGTCACCACCTTCAGGATCACGCCGTGGTCACATTTGCGGCCGACGTTCAGCGGATTCACCCCCGGCCCGTCCCGCAGTACCAAATCCGGAAACGAAATGTCCTGCACCTCTACCTTGCCTGGTCCCATGTAGACGACTCCCCGGTTGCTTGCCATGCCAATTCCTCCTTTTATCATGAATGGGATTGCGCAGGACATGTAAAGCAAAAGGCATGCCAGACCCAGATCGCCGATCGTGACAGCGCTTTCGCAGAGGGGGATGGTGAACTGCTCCACTTTGAAACAACAAACTGCGCAAATATTGAGCAAATATTCAAATATTTTGTGATATACTGGGTGTGCACCATTCCATTGCTTGTTTGGAGGTGATCCTGTTGTCATCTCTTACGCCTCTGGAAGAGCAGCAAATGATACAGCGTTCGTGGAATCGATGCTATTCGTTTGGATTCACACCGATGGATGCCGTCGAGGATGAGCTGCTTCCCGACCGGCAGGTACACGAATTGCTGCGGGAGAATCACGCTTTGCTTTGCCACGTGGCCGCCGTGTTCGAGAAGTTGACCCCCTCTCTCAGGAAAAGCGGCCAAATCGCGCTGCTGGTCGATCGCCAGGGAGTCGTGCTCCATACACGAAGCGATCCCGACTTTGACAGCCAGGCCAAAAATCTGCACCTGCGCGTAGGGGCGAATTGGCATGAGAAAAAGAAGGGGACAAACGCGATGGGAGTCGCCCTGGAGGAGAAAATGTCCGTGCGTATTCACGGCGAACAGCACTTCTTTGTTCAGAACCGGTTTCTCACGTGCGCCGCGTCCCCCCTGTTTACGCCCGCCGGTGAGCTGGCAGGGGCGATCAACATCAGTGCGACGAGGGACCAATTCCATCCCTTTCTTTCCTCCCTTGTGCAGTTCATTGCGGAATCCGTGCAAAACCGCCTTCTGCTGGAAGAGGTCAAGCACGAACACCTCATTACCCTGAAGGAACTGGAACACACGTCCAATCGGCTTCATACCCCGCTTCTGACCCTCGACGGCGACAACCGCATCATTCGTGCGAATCAAGCGGCACGGCGCATACTGGGAAAGGATTGCGTGGGCAAGGAATTTCGAGAGAAAAAGGGGTTCGTGATCGAATCCATCGTGGACCATACACGCAAGATCTGGCGGTCTGTGGCGGTGCTCACGAAGGACACGGCCAGACAGCCGCTGCACACATTCGACCGGATAGCGGGCTCTTGTCCCAGTCTGCAGAGCGCCAAGGCGTTGGCACAAAAAGTGGCGGAAACGGATCTGTCCGTTCTTCTCTTGGGCGAAACGGGAACGGGCAAAGAACTGTTTGCCCAATCCATTCATTCCGCCAGTTTGCGAGCGCGGCATCCGTTTATTGCCGTCAACTGCAGCGCCATTCCGGAAACGATCATCGAAAGCGAACTGTTCGGATACGAGGGAGGTGCCTTCACGGGAGCAAAAGCCGAGGGGAATATCGGGAAAATCGAAGCGGCGCATCAGGGAACGCTGTTTTTGGACGAGATCGGCGACATGTCCCTCCGTGCCCAGGCGGCGCTGCTCCGCGTCCTGCAGGAGAAAGTGGTTACCCCGGTGGGCAGTGTGAAAAGCAAACCGGTCGATGTCCGCATCATCGCGGCAACAAACAAGGACCTGCGGGAAGAGATCAAGGCGAATCGATTCCGGGCCGACCTCTACTACCGATTGAAAGGAATTCAGATAACCCTGCCGCCTCTTCGCAAGCGGAGCGATGTGATTGAGCTGGCGGAACATCTTCTCCGGACGATGAGCGGCTCTGCTGCGATCACACTTTCCGCGGAAGCACAGACAAAGCTGCGTGCCTATTCGTGGCCGGGAAACGTACGGGAGCTGTACAGCGTGTTAAACCAGGCGGTCTTCTTGGCGGAAGGGAATTCGATCGGTCCCGAACATCTTCAGTTTGAAACGGAAGAACGGGAGGAGGAACATCAACAAAAGGTTCCTTCCTTACCGGTTTTGGAAAAAGAGGCGATCGAGCAGTCGCTTCGATTGGCCCGCTGGAATATCAGCAAGGCAGCCCGAATGCTTCAGATCAGCCGCAATACGCTCTATCGCAAAATGCAGGAGTACAAGATCTTTCAACCGTAACGATTCGGCCAAGGACTGTTCGTGGATTGCTGCGGCGACTCGCTCGGGAGACCAAGGAGAGGCGGCTTTCCGCCTCTTTCGTTCGTTTTGCGACCCGATTCGATCCGTTTTGACAATTTTCAATACATAGCGACAATAAACGATAAAGTCATTGACAGACACCTGCGGACACGTTATAATCCAACTAATCAAATCGGAATTGCACTTACAACTGGATAGGATGATCTCTTATGAAGAGAGGTGGAGGGACTGGCCCTGTGAAGCCTCGGCAACCTAAACGAACATTTGTGGTGCCAAATCCAACGGATCGATTCCGCTAGGTTCGATTCCGAAAGATAAGAGAGGTATTTACGCAGCAGGCGGCTTGCTGCCCTTACCTCTTCTTTGTAAGAGGTTTTTTTATTGAAAGGAGAGGATGCGTTCACATCGATGCCGTTGTTTTCCCAATCATGCATTCATACATCGTTTCATCGGAGAAAAGGAGAGAAGACCATCATGAAAAAAACGCGTTTCTTGTTGATCATGCTGCTTGTGATCGCCACGCTGCTTTCCGCCTGCGGAGGAAACAAGTCGGACAATTCGGCCGCACCGGCTGGGGAAAAAACAACGATCAAAGTGGGCGTCACCGCCGGCCCGCACGAACAAATCCTCAACAAGGTAAAGGAAGTGGCCAAAAAAGAAGGATTGGACATCGAAGTCGTCGTGTTCAACGACTACGTTCTTCCCAATCAGGCGCTGGATAAAGGAAACATTGACGTAAACAGCTTTCAAACCATTCCGTTTTTAGAGAAATTTAACGAAGATCACAAAACTCATATTGTCGAAATTGGCAAAACCGTCACCTTCCCGATGGGGATTTACTCCACCAAGTACAAGAAGGTGGAGGACATCCCGGAAGGCGGCACGGTCGGCATCCAAAACGACCCGACCAACCGGGCGCGCGCCCTGCAGCTCTATCAGGCCGCGGGATTGATCAAGCTGAAAGACGGTGTCGGCAACAAAGCAACGCCGCAGGACATCATCGAAAACCCGAAAAAGCTGGTCTTTAAAGAACTGGAGGCGGCACTGCTCGCCCGGACGCTGAAAAGCCTGGACGCGGCAAGCATCAACACCAACTTTGCGATGGAAGCGGGGTACAACCCGAAAAAAGACGCGATTTTTGCCGAAGGGCCGGACTCCCCGTACGTCAACATTCTCGCCGTAAACGAGAAGGACAAGGACAACCCTGTCTATCAAAAACTGGTCAAGATCTACCGCTCGGAGGAAGTCAAGAAGTTCATCGAGGAAGAGTTTTCCGGATCGGTGCTCCCTTCTTGGTAAGGAGGGAAACGTCCCAACAGGGAGGAGCTTGGGCAGATGATACAGCTAACGAATATTCACAAGACGTACAAGGTTGGCAGCAAACAGGTGGAAGCACTGAAAGGCGTAACGCTCCACGTCAACAAAGGCGAAATTTTCGGCGTGATCGGGTTCAGCGGAGCAGGGAAAAGCACCCTGCTCCGAACGATCAACCTGCTGGAAAAGCCGACAAGCGGATCGGTCGTGGTCAACGGGCAGGACATGCTGAAGCTGTCCGAGAAGGAACTGCGTCACGCCCGCAAAAAGATCGGCGTCATTTTTCAGCACTTTAACCTGCTGTCGTCGTACAACGTTTTTGACAACGTCGCCGAAATCCTCAGGATGAATCGGGTGCCGAAAGAGCAGATTCGAAAAAAAGTGGAGGAACTGCTGCGCCTGGTAGGGTTGGAAGACAAGGCGAGCGCCTACCCCTCCCAATTGTCGGGCGGGCAGAAACAGCGGGTGGGGATAGCCCGGGCGCTTGCCATGGATCCGGAAATCCTGCTGTGCGACGAGGCGACCTCGGCGCTTGACCCGCAAACCACGGAGTCGATTCTTGACCTGCTTTTGGACATCAACCAAAAGTTTAACCTGACGATTGTGCTGATCACCCACGAGATGCAGGTGATCAAAAAAATCTGCGACCGCGTGGCCATTATGGAAAACGGGGTCATCATCGAGCAGGGAACGGTATTGGATGTCTTCAGCAATCCGCAGCAGCCGACGACGCGCAATTTTATCAAGACGGTCTTTGATGACCAGGTCCCGAAAGAGATGCTGGCCAAAATCAAGAACGCCGGTCCCAGCGCGTACATCCTGCGCGTCGCGTTCCGCGGGGATGCGGCCCTCGATCCCGTTCTGGGAACGCTTGCCTCCCGCTATCCGGTCAGGACAAACCTGCTGTACGGGTCGATCAGCTCGATAAAAGGAACCGCGCTCGGCATCCTGCTGCTGCATATTTCCGGTGAAGAAAAAGCGGTGCAGGAGGGAATCGCTTATCTGCGCGAGTCCGTGTACCGGGTGGATGTCGTATCGCAAGAGGAGGTGGGGAGATAATGGATCGACTGGTGGAACTGCTGCCGCTGTTTTATCAATCTTTTGAAGAAACGGTGATCATGGTCGGGATCTCCTTGTTCATCTCCACGCTGCTGGGCATTCCGCTGGGGGTGCTGCTGGTCATTACCCGTCCGGATCACCTTGCCCCCAACAAGTGGGTCTATCACAGTCTCAACGTCATCATCAACGTGATTCGCTCGCTTCCCTTCATCATTTTGATGGTGGCGATCATCCCGTTCACAGAGTTTGTCGTCGGCACCTCCATCGGGGTCGAGGGCGCGATCGTGCCGCTTATCGTGTATACCACGCCGTATATCGCCCGCCTGATGGAAACGGCGCTGCTCGAAGTGGACCGGGGCGTGATTGAGGCGTATCAGGCAATGGGCGCTTCCCGCTCGCAAATCATTTTCCGCATCATGATTCGCGAAGCCAGACCGGGCATTGTCTTGTGTCTGACCATCGCGACCATCGGCCTGATCGGGGCGACGGCGATGGCGGGAGCGGTTGGCGCGGGCGGTCTGGGTGATTTGGCGCTGCGCTACGGCTATCAGCAGTGGGATATCGAAGTGATGATCATGACGGTCATCATTCTGATCTGCCTGGTGCAGGCAATCCAATCGCTCGGCAACTGGGCGGCCAAAAAACTGAAGAAAACCGCGTAAGCCAATTGGCTTCCGGCACACATCTCCACCCGCGTCGATGACTGGCGCGGGTCATTCCGTTTCGGTATCCCGGTATCCGTGCCGGCTGTCTGTTGTACGGCGCGTGAAAAGGTCACAACAAGGGAAAACGGCTATCGCTGCTTGGTCCAGAGAGCAGACCGGGCAGCGATAGCCGTTTTCAAATCTGAATCAAAATTTGTTAGTTTATACTAAAACCGTTTTCCAAAAGCAGAGGGCTCGGGCAGCTTGGGACACGACCGGCAATCCCTATACAAAGGAGCGTGGAGATGGGAAGAGAGTCGCGATTGTTCAAATCGCTTTTCCTTACGCAGTTGTTGTCGTCCTTTCTCGTGTTTTCGGGGCATTACACGGCTTTGGTGCTTCAGTACGACAGTGCTTTCTGGGTCACGGCCCTGAATCAGTTGAGTCGGTACGGCACCGTTCTGCTGGCCATGATCAGCGGGTTTTTTACGGCCCATACCTTTGAGACCAAACAGCCCACAGCGCGGCAGTACTTTTCCGGGAAGCTGCTGTATATCGTCGTGCCCTTCCTGTGCGCCGGAGTGGTTTACCACTATTTGCTCTTTGCCGAATGGCCGCATACGAAAGAAGCGTTTGTCCATATTCTGCTGGGAAAGACGGGCGACCAGCTCTACTTTCTGTTCATGCTGTGCCAGTACTACGTCTTTGCCTACCTGTTTCGCAGCGTCATCACCAAACAAAACATCACGGTCCTGATCTGGCTGTTCATGGCGCTCCAATTCGTGTACATCCACTACCTTCATCACGGATGGCTGGGGTTGACGACGCGCCATTTCTTTCCCGCCTGGATCTTCACCTTTTACCTGGGCCATCTGCTGTATTGGTACCGGCATGAGACGATGCAATTCCTGCGAAAGCATCGGGGGCTGCTGCTCGCCTGTACGCTGCTGTCCGTCGTGAGCACGGTCCTGTTTGTCCTGTCCGACACCATCTATGTGGCGGTTCACCTGCGATTCGTGTTGGTTGCGTTTGTTTCCCTGATCGTGCTGCTGATGGTCCTGGAGCGCTGGGCCGATTCCATTCCCGTCCGGTTCCGGAAAGGGCTCACGCTGTTCATCTATTTGTCCCATTCGGCCGTCATGATCTGCTGCAACCTCGCGCTGATCAAGCTGACGGGGGACCTGTCGTGGATTTTCGCCAACATCGGGTTTACGCTGCTCTACCTGCTGGTGATCTACGCGGGCACCGTGTTCCTGTCGTGGGGACTGGCCCGGATCATGCACACCGTGGAAAGCATGACGCGAAAAATGCGCCAGTTGAGCGGGTGATGGTCTGCGCAAAGAATGTCCGATTTCAAAGAGAATTCAAAAAAAGAAACGGTACACTGGGCTTGTACCGGAACGGTACCAAAATCAGGAATGGCTGAAGGGGTGAGACATGGTGTTGAAAAAAACCAAGGGGGAGGGAGCGGGCATGTGGAAAAAAACGTCGGCTGTTGTCCTGTCCTCCGTACTGCTGGCTGGCGTCCTGGCGTCCAGTTCCGATGCCGCGGTCGCGACCAAGAACGTGCAGGTCAAATACAACAATGTGAAAGTGACGTATAACGGCCAGCTTGTTCCCACCGACATCGAACCGTTTTTGATCAACGGCACGACCTACATTCCTCTGCGGATGATGGCCGGTGTGTTTAACAAGAACGTGGCGTGGGACGGGAAAACGTATACCGTGAGCGTCACGGACAAGGAGGACCCGCGGATTGCCTCCCTGCAGGCGGAAATTGCGCAAAAGGATGCCCGGATTGCCGAGCTGGAGAAGAAATTGCAGGATGCGGAGGACGAACTGGCGAGCGCCGATGACGATGACGTCGATGACCGGATCGACGAGCTCGAGGATAACTTGAACGACGACTACGGGGATTATGAGGATCTGGAATGGTCGATTTACCTGAGCGGTGACGAGGACGACATTGACGTGGAGATCGAAGTCGACCTCGACGAGTACCAGGATGAATACGACGATCTCTCTACCAGCGACATCGAGGATCTGGTGGAAAATATCTGCAGCGATATCTGGGATGAATTCGAGGATGCGGACATCGATGGGGTCATTATTGACATCTCCGACGACGATTATGAACTGCACGACTTCTTCGGCGATGCCGACAGCGGCGACATTGAATTGGACGGAGAAGAGATCTGAATGAATACCCCGGGGGGAAACCCCGGAGGACACTTACGACAGGGAACCCGCTGAAAAGCAGCGGGTTCTCTTTTTGCATGCGTTCCCCCGACACACAACTCTTCCACGATCATTCCTACAGTTTTCCACAGTTCTCAAAGGCGAATCAAAAATTGAGACTCTACACTAAAGCTGTACCTAGGTACAAGTCCAAAATGATGGAAAGGGTGAAGCAGCATGTTCAGCAAAGCAAAAATCGGAATGCTTTTGGGAGCAATGGCTACGGCGTTGAGCGTCGGCAGTATCGGAAGCGTCTACGCCGCGGCCGACAATCAGCCGTCTGCGGAACAAAGCGTCAAGGTCGAACGGCAGGGTTGGTTCAAAGTGGGGAAACCCGGAGAAGAAAAAGTGATTGTGAAAGGGCCGTCCCTCTGGGAAAACGCCGATCTGCTGGCGCTGCTGAAGCTGGATGAAGAGAAACTGCAAAGCGAACTGAAAGCCGGCAAGTCCCTGGCCGACGTGGCCGAGGAGCAGGGCGTTTCCACGGATGAGCTGGTCAGCCTCTTGACCAAGCAGGAAGAAGAACACCTGGCGGCGGCGGTGAAAGAAGGCAAGCTGACGCAGGAGCAGGCTGACAAGCTGAAGGAGACCATCTCCGAGCGGGTGCAGCACATTGTGGAAGACACCCATCCGGGAAAAGGCTTCGGGAAGTTCTTTGTAAAGTTCCCGGGGTTCGGCAGCAATGAAGAACTGCTGGCGCTGCTGAAGCTGGATGAAGAGAAACTGCAAAGCGAGCTGAAAGCCGGCAA
>NZ_VKJN01000015.1:0-87639 GCF_007197875.1 Brevibacillus sp. LEMMJ03
GGGCCAAATTCTGTTGCAACTGTCCGTTCAGTTTCCGGAGCGAGTTCAACCATATCTCCGCTGAGCCTAACGGCTATTGGAGTTTACACAAAATCATTGACAGACCCCAGGAAGCCTGTATCACGATCTCGATCTGGTTAACTGTACACCTGTTGGAAAACCGATTGATCGGAGCAATCTTTCCCGTACGTTCAAGTCTTTGATCAAAAAGGCTGGTCTTCCGGATATCCGCTTCCACGATCTGAGGCATACGCACGCAACGCTGTTGCTCAAACAGAGCGTTCATCCCAAAATCGTCGCGGAACGGCTCGGCCACGCGGACACACGGATGACACTGGATACGTACAGTCACCTGCTGCCCAGCATGCAAAAGGAAACCGCCAAAGCGTTCGGGAAAATACTGTTTGGAACCACGTAATTTCGGGGTGAAACCCTTGTGACCATTCTGTGACCACAAGGCGTTTTCACCCCCATTTTTGTCCCAGCCAGGAAATGGAAAATCAAAAAACCCTTGATTTCTCAAGGGTTTCAGCTTCTTATGTATGGTGATCCGGACTGGGTTCGAACCAGCGACCCCCACCCTGTCAAGATGGTGCTCTCCCAACTGAGCTACCGGATCATGTCGTATGTACTTCACAAACACCTGTCACATGGTGGGCCCTGTAGGACTCGAACCTACGACCAATCGGTTATGAGCCGACCGCTCTGACCAACTGAGCTAAGGGCCCGAATCGTACCGGACGCCGATCACATGATTTAATATACCGGATTTTCTTTTCGATTTCAAGAGGAAAAATCAAAATTCCAGTAAAAAATTTTACCGACATAGAAAGAACCATTCTCTGCCTCACCACACGCGCAAGAGAATGGCCCTGTTCTCGTTTTGTTTCCGGTACTTCTTCTGCTTCATCTCTATCCACATGAAACCATATTTCGCGAAAGCTGTCCCGGGAGCCGTCCGCTCCCTTTTTCACCCAGCCTGATCCGCCTTCTTCTTCTCAATCCGAATCTCCGCCTGCTCCGCTTGCTGTTCCTGCTCGTCGCGCAGGCGGTGGGCCATGCGGCTGGAGGCGTTGGCGGCGATGCTGGCGACGAGGTCGTCCAGAAATGTGTGGACGCGGCCGGAACGCTTGGTGTCCAGTCGTTTGATGACGCCGACTTTATGTTTGTCCAGGTGGCCAAAGGTGGTGACGGCGATGCTCCCGTAGCCGAACACAGAGCCGAGCGCCAGGGTTTCGTCGCAGCCGAACAGGCCTTCGTCCGTCGCGATGAGGGTTTGAAGCGGCTCGGACAGCATGCCTTTTTCCGCCAATGTATCCAATTCCACGCCGACGAGGATGGCGTGCTGCATTTCCCTCTTTTCCAAAACGGCTTTTACGCTCTCAATGCAGGGTTCCATGGTCAGGTCGGGATGGTACGGCGACTGCATCAGATAGACGATTTCGGCGATATCCTCCACAGTGACGCCGCGTTCCGCCAGGCGCGTCAGGGCGGCATTTCTGACTTCGCTGCTGTGTACGTGCTTCTTCATTGAGACAACCCCTTCCACCATTGAGTGAAGTCATTCCCTATCATAGTATCATACGATGGCGGAATTGCGACAATCTTTCGGCCGGCGGGGTGTCCGTCCGAGGGAGGAGCTACATGGTGGTAAATGTGGCGAGATGGGTCAAGGCTTATGGTAATCGAGGCAAGGGCAAAGACTGAAGCAAGCGTAAAGAAACGAAACAAGGGTAAAGATCGAAGCAGGGGCAATGATCGAAGCAAGGACAAAGCTCGAAGCAAGGTCAATGATCGAAGCAAGGACAATTGACCGAAACTGGGGCAATAATCGAAGCAGAGACAATGATCGAAGCAGGGTCAATGAAGCAAGGACAATGGTCGAAGCAAGGAAAATGATCGAAGCAAGGGCAATGGTCGAAACAAGGACCACGGTCGAAACAAGGACCACGGTTGAAGCAAGGCAACGGTCGAAGCAACAACTGTCGAAGCAAGGACAACCGTCGAAGCAAGGAAAATGATCGAAGCAAGGACTAAGATCGAAACATAGCTATAAATCGAAATAGAGACCGAGATCGAAGCAGGGACAGAATTCGAAGCAAAGGCAGTGATCGAAACGGAGCAAAGATCGAAGCAAGGGTAAAGCTCCGAAACAAGATCACCGATCAAAACAAAGCCAACCTATCCAAGCACGGACAATCAAGTCACGAACAAATTCATGATTAAACCATATCCGCAATCGCGCCATACGCCCGAATTGCCTGCCAACTAATGACCGCTTTCCCCCCGCCCCCTCCCCTCCGGTATAATGAAACCAGCACACCCAAAGGAGGATATCCCTGTGCCGCTGAACGAAATTACGCTGACGAGCATTTGCCTGGGAACCACGGAACGGCTCCTCATCTACACCCCTGAGCGGTACTCCCCGCTCTACTCCTATCCCGTCCTGTACGTGCAGGACGGCGAGGACTACCTGTCGTTGGGCCGGCTGGCGACGCTTCTGGAACAGCTCCACCGGGAGAAAGAGATCCCGGACCTGCTCGCCGTCTTCCTGCCGGTGGATAAGGCCCGGCGGTACGCGCGCTACCATCCGGACGGCGACGAGCATCTGGCCTACCGGCGCTTTTTGGCCGTCGAGGCGGTCGGGTACGTGGACCGTCACTACTCCACCCATCCGCTGGGGCAGGCGCGGACGCTGCTGGGCGAGTCGTTGGGCGGCGTCGTGTCGCTGTTTACGGCGCTGGCGTATCCGCACACGTTTGGCCAGGTGGCCTGCCAGTCGGCGGCGATGGACGAGGCGCTGAACCGGCGTGTCGCGGAGGCGGTTCTGCCCGCTTCCCTGCACGTCTACCTGGAAGTGGGGACGGCCGAAACGGCGGTGGAGACGTCGCGCGGGACGCTCAACCTGCTCGCGGCCAACGAACGGCTGCGCGCCATCCTGGAAACAAAAGGGGTCACCCTGGCTTACGAGACCTTTGCGGGTGACCACACGTGGGGGGATTGGCAGGCCAACCTGCCGCGCATGCTGCGCACGCTGTTTGGGTAAACTTACCGTGGTCGTTCTTCCTGCGTGCCGTCTTCCTTTCCCGGCGAGACGAGCGCCTCTTCGAATTCCGCTTTGCGGATGACCGTAATGATCGTAAAGGTAAGCAGCGCCAGCAGAAAAAGAACGAGGAACATAAAGGTAATCATCATGGCTGTTTTCACGATGGATTGGACACCTCCCTGCTGTTAACAGTCTGTCCCGTCGCGGGAGGAATATACGGGTTGACGCATAACATTACACAAATGGAGAATTTTCTGTTAAAATAATTGGATATGATGGCATGTTCAAACGTGAAGAAGGAGGGGTTCCATATGAAATACAGTATCGTCGTATTCCCATCCAGCAAGGTGCAAGAAGTGGCCAACTCATACCGAAAGCGCTACGACCCGACCTACGCTTTGATCCCGCCGTATATCCGCCTGAAAGAGGCTTTTGACCTGGAAGACGACCGTCTGCCCGAACTGGTGAGCCACCTCGAGCAGGTAGCCCAATCGACGGAAAGCTTTACGGCTCATTTCCACCGCATCTCGTCGTTCCACCCGACCAGCAACGTGATCTACATTGCCGTGCAGAACAAGGAGCCGTTTGTGGCCCTGCACGAAAAGATTGTGAACAAGTGCGTCAATACCCCGGAAACGTACGCCTACGTGCCCCATCTGACCATCGGTCGCGATCTGTCCAACGACGAGCTGCGCGACGTGACCAGCCAACTGAGCATGGTCAAGATCGACCTGACCTCGGAGATTGACCGCTTCCACTTGATTTACCAGTTGGAGGACGGCATCTGGAGCGTGTATCAAACCTTCCTGCTGAAAAAATAACCACGCGGACATACCGCGCGGGCGAATGCAAGCGGACTCCTTTCTAAACCCCCTTCACGGTTAGCGGGGAGGGAACTTCTGTGCAGAGCGAAAGGAAGCGTGACGATGAATCAGGTGTACCAAATCGAGACCGTCCAGTCTGACAAGCAGATGAACGATGCCCTGTCGGTGCGGCGGGCCGTGTTTATCGAGGAACAGCAGGTGCCGGAAGAGCTGGAGATTGACGAACATGACCGGCCGGACACAGGGACCGTTCACTTCGTCGCCTACGCGGGGGAAACGCCCGTCGGAGCAAGCCGTTTGCGTCCGTACGCTCCCGGTGTGGGCAAAGTGGAGCGGGTCGCCGTGTTGAAAAGCGAGCGCGGCACCGGCCTGGGCCGGGAGCTGATGCTGGCCGTGGAGAAAACCGCCCGCCGTCTCGGCTACCACAGCCTCAAGCTGAACGCCCAGACCCACGCCCAACGCTTTTACGAAAAGCTCGGCTACCAGCCGCACGGTGACGTGTTTGACGAAGCCGGCATTGAGCACATCGCCATGGTAAAGAAACTGGATACAAACTAAGTACGCCAACAACCCCGCGGCCCTTACTGGACGCGGGGTTGTCCGTTTCCGAAACGTTCCAAAACATCCTCCGTACATACAAGTACGCTGTATGATTCGACGTGAACGAATCAAAAAAGGGGGATGGCCATGAAAACAGTCGTATGGGCTGCGCTCGCCGTTCTGATCGCCGCCATTGTGGCCTGCTTTGCGCTGGACCGGTTCATGATCGCGTACGGATTGATCTTTTTCCTCATTACGGTCCTGACTGCCATCGGGCAGGTGTACGGTATCGACAACCATCTGTATCTGGACAAAAAGGCACGGGAATACGACGAGAAAAAACGAAGATAAGGAGGCTGCCCGCGGTCTGCCTGATGGTTCGGGCCCTCTGCCCTCCTTTTACCCCTTCCGCTTCGCCGCAATTTCCCGCAGCCGCTCCACCGCGGACAGCGGTGCCGTGTGCGTGCCCAGCATGGCGTGAAACGGCTCTTCGCCGCGCCAGCCGTGGAAGTCGGAGCCGCCGGTCATGACCAGGCCGTGCTCCTCTGCCCAGGTGCGGTACCGCTCCCGGTTGGCGGCGTCGTTGTCCGGGTGCCATACTTCAATGCCGTCCAGGCCAAAGGCGATCAGTTCCCGCACCAGTTCATCGTCGTCGTACAGGCCGGGATGGGCGAGCACGGCGGCGCCGCCGGCTTCCTGGATCAGCGTGATCGCCTCCTGGGGCGAGATGCGTGGGGGGTTTACATAGGCCGCTCCTTCGCGGCCCAGGTACTTGGCAAACGCTTCGTCGATGGAGCCGACCACGCCCAGTTCCATCAGCTCTTCGGCGATGTGGGGGCGGCCGATGTTTTTGTCCTCCCCCTTCTTGCGCCGGTAGACGCTCTCCAGGGTGATCGGGATGCCCAGCTCGCGCAGGCGGGCGATCATCAGCTTGTTGCGCTCGTGCCGGGTCTCGCGCAGCCCGCGCAGCTTCTCCTGAAACGTCTCGTCGTCGTACGGGACGAAATAGCCGAGCACGTGGATATCCTGTCCGTTGGCGGCAGAGCTTATCTCCACGCCGGGGATGACCTCGAGGTTCAGCCCGGCTGCCGCTTCCAGCGCGGCGGGAATCCCCGCGACGGTGTCGTGGTCGGTGATGGCGACGGCGGCCAGTCCGGCTTCCGCGGCCAGACGGACGTTTTCCGCAGGCTCGCAGGTGCCGTCGGATGCGCGTGTATGGGTATGCAGATCGGCTTGTTTCACGGGATGTTCCACTCCTTCATGATTCTCCTGTCTGTAAGTCTGAATCGCCGCCCCTCCACATATGATTAGGCAACACACAATTTCGAGCGTCAGCCAAGGAGGATGTCCATGCGGTTAAAAAGCAAAAACCTGACCGGTGTTGTCCAGCCGCTGTCCTACGTCGACAAAATGCTCCGGCAGCAAGGGTTCCACCGCTCCGGCGGCGACAGCCCCCCCACCTACGATGTCGTCATCTACGACTCCGCCACCAGCACTTCGTATTTTCTCCGCATTCCGACCAACTACACCAGCACCACCACCGGCAAGGGAGAATTGACCGTCAAATTGGGCCACCCTTATCTGGAAGCGAAGTTTTACATGCACGCGACGGCCGAAGACCAGTTCGTGATTCCCAAAGAAATCCGCGAAGCCGCCGAGCACAAGCTGGCCGAAATCGCGGACTACCTGTCCCGTCCCGCCGCTCAGCCCTGACCGGTCCCTTTTCGGCTCCACAGCCATTGATTGGCGGCGAAGCGGTAGCTGACGCGCTCTTCCTTCACCAGTCCGATCAGGTAGCCCATCAGCGCGGTCCGGTACAGCACGTAGCTCGTGGCGTTTTGAATGGAAATGTGCAAGCGTTCACACAGCAAGGCCAGCGTCTGTTCCAGCGTTTTCTCCTCCGCCAGGATCTCTTCAATCACGTCGTACAGGCGGCGGTGCCAGTGGATGTTTTTCGTCAGGATCGCTTCCGGGGAGGTGGTGTAGGGACCGTGGCCCGGCAGATAGCCGCGGCAGCCGGACTCGAGCAGCTTCACCAGGCTGCGCAGGGTTTCATGCGCATCGACGAGAAACGGCAGCTTGTGCTTCTTCAGCGTTTCCTCGCCGAAAAAGCTGTCGGCGGCAAAGCAGATGCCGTCGCACACCAGGCCCACCTGCTGCCAGCTATGTCCCGGCAGGGAGATGACCTCAAAGCGGACGCCGTCGATGTCCAGTTCGCCTTCCGCCGGCAGGAGGCGGTCCACCCGGGAGGCTTCCGCCAGCAAAAACTTGTTGCACAGCTCTGCCAGCGGCTGGGCGCCCATCCCGAGGTAAATCGGCTCCAACAGCGGGTAGCGGATGATCGCCTCCTCCAGCGGCGGAGCGTATACGACCGCCTCCGGCCAGCAGGTGAGCAGGTAGGCATTGCCGCCGAAATGATCGGCATGGGCATGGGTCTGAACGATGGCAGCCAGCGGCTGGGGCATTGCCTCCAGCCCTTTTTTGATTTTTTTCGCGGTCTGTGCGTCCAATCCGGAATCGATCAGGATGGCGCCGCTTGTTCCCAGGACGAGGCCGATGTTGACGCTGCCGGGAAAGTAGCCGATCCGATCGGTAATCATTTCGGGCATATGCTGTGCCACGCGCGTTCCCTCTTTTCTGGCTTTTTCCTTATTTTCTCCACGCGCGTCCCCCATCCCTGCCGATCGGCCCGATTACCACGTACGGCGCAGGCCGGCGGCGAATGCCGCTGAAGACATGGGTGCAGGACGCGACGGCGACGATGGTGATCAGGGAATAGACGGTGCGTTCCCAGCCGATCGCCGGCAGCGAACCGGCGACAATCACTCCGTCGATGCCGAGAATCAGGAGCGCCACAGGCTGTCCGTACCGCCTCGCCGCAAACTGGGCCAACAGGTCGGTGCCCCCCGTGTTGGTCTTGTACGCCAGCATCAGTCCGATGCCGGAGCCGATCAGAGCGCCGCCCCAGACAGCCGAGGCGGGCGTCGACCAGGCATTCCTGGACCGGAGCGGCGAGAAGATGTCAATGAAAAAGGAAGAGATCAGCATGCCGTGAAAGCTGTGGGCAAACAGCCTGCGGTCGAAGGCGAAGACGAGCGCGTAGACGGGCAGGCTGACCAGAATCATCACCAGCCCCGGGGGCACATGCAGGTAGTACGTGGCCAACAGCCCCAGGCCGATCATGCCCCCGTCCATCAGCTTGTGCGGAACGAGAAACAGGTTGACGCCCACGGCGACCAGCACGCTGCCCGCCAGGATTGCCACGCTTTTCTGCAGCCAGTACACACGCTTCTCCTCCCCGGACAGGGTTTCGCTTAACTGTATGTCAGAGCGGGTGCGGGTATGTATGGCAATTGTGCCGATGGGCCGGCACAAATCGGATGGTTTTGACTCTTCGCTTTTTCAACTGGTATACTATCCAGTAACAGGATAGGTGCGAATGTTGGCCATGGGGCGTTCGTACATGAAAAACGACAACCGACAATAACAAGTGGAGGTGAATTCTCCTGCTGTCGCAGAAGCGCAAGCGGATGCGAGAGGGGAGACGTTCTTGGAGAGTCCGATAGGTCCGATAGGGGAGATTGTGCTGAATCTGCTGCTCGTCGGCTTTCTGGTGTTCCTGAACGGCTTTTTTGTCGCAGCAGAATTCTCGCTGGTGAAAGTGCGCCAAACCCGTCTGGCCCAACTGGCAAGCGAGGGAAACAAGCGCGCCTCCTACGCGCAAAAGGTGACCCGCCAGTTGGACGCTTATCTGTCCGCGTGTCAGCTTGGCATCACGCTGGCATCGCTGGGACTGGGGTGGGTAGGTGAACCGGCCGTCGCCCATTTTGTCGAACCCGTTTTGGTTTCTTTGAACCTGCCACAATCCCTGGCAACGCCCGTATCGCTGGCGATCGCCTTTGGGTTCATTACCTTCCTGCACATTGTCTTCGGGGAGCTGGCTCCCAAGTCGCTGGCGATCCAGAGAGCGGAAACCACGTCCCTCTGGACGGCGGCGCCGCTGATGTTCTTTTACAAGCTCAGCTATCCGCTGATCTGGATGCTGAACGGTACGGCCAACTTCTTCATCCGGCGGCTGGGCGTCGAGCCCGCGACGGAAAACGACTCCGCCCACACGGAAGAAGAGATTCGCCTGCTCGTCAACCAAAGCCACAAAAGCGGCCACATCGACCAGACCGAATTGGCGCTGGTGGACAACGTCTTTGCGTTTTCCGAACGTCTGGCCCGGGAAATCATGATTCCGCGGATTGACATGGTCTGCCTCTACGATGACAACACGTTTGAGGAGAACCTGGAAATCATGCGCCAGTCGAGACACTCCCGGTTTCCGGTGGCCCACGAGGACAAGGACCGGCTGATCGGTTTTGTCCACACCTCGGATTTTTACCTGTCGGCTCTCACCTATGGGAAAGCGGAGCTGAAGGATTTTCTCCGCCCGCTTTTGACCGTGCCGGAGTCCATGGAAATCAGCCACGTGCTGCGGCTGATGCAGAAGCGCCGCTCGCAGATGGCGATCGTCATCGACGAGTACGGCGGCACCGCCGGGCTGATCACCATGGAAGACATTCTGGAAGAGATTGTGGGCGACATTCAGGACGAATTCGACGAACACGAACGTCCCGATATCGAAAGTTCCAACAACAACGAATGGTCCGTCTCGGGAAAGACGCTGCTCACCGAGCTGAACGACTATATCGCCGTGGAGATGCACTCCGATGAGGTAGACACGATTGCCGGCTGGCTCTACAGCCAGTTGAACGAGGAAGTGGCGGAAGGCAAGTCGGTCCGCTTCCAGGACTACCTCTTCACCATCACCGAGCTGGAAAACCACCGCATCACCCGGGTAGGCATCACTTACGTGGGCGAAAACGAACCGGTAGAGAACGAAGAGACCGTTCTTTTGCCCGCACAGTCATGACGTACCGATCCCACAAATGAACAGGCAAGTGTCCCCTGTCCGCAGGGGGCACTTCTTCTTTCCGGCTGCCGGCGGTACAACACCGGCAGCCCCCGTTCCCATCATCCGATGGACTCATCCGCAGGCGTGTCAAGGCGGCGACTCCGCCATTTCGCACGCCGCATTCCGTACGAGGTGTCGCAATGAAATTCGCGCAGCTAGACGACCAGGTCATCCTGCTTACGCCCGAGACTTACCCTCGCATACCCGCCTGGCGGATGGCCGCCCGCCAGGGGAAGGTGCGCTGCCCCGCCTGCGGTTCACCGCTCAGCCTGATGGCGGGGATCAGTGCGGAACCCCGCTTTCTCCATCCCGCGGACAGCGATTGTGCCTGGCAGGGGCGGGACGAGCCCCCGCCCGAGTTGCTCGCCGCGCGTCCGGAGCTGGCGGCCGCTGTCGCGGCTGCGGCCGATCCCGCGCCGCGTGACGCCAACCCGTGTCGGACGGACGCCGCCTCTCCAGTGGGAGATGACATCGACGGCGAATCCGTTCGGGTCGGCTCCTTTCGCCTGCCCAAACGGCGGCCGATCGGCGGCGGCAGCGTGACGCCCGCGCCGGAACCGCCGCTGTTTCGCAAACGGCTGATGCCGAAAACGCGCATCCAGCACCTGGCGGAACAGCGGGACGAACCGCTCCATCCCCGCCAGCGGCAGGCCGTCATGACCACGGACGGCCCCCTTCTCATCCTGGCCGGTGCGGGCAGCGGCAAGACGCGGGTGATGACGGCCCGGACCGCCCACCTGATCCGGGACAAAGGCGTCCCGCCCCGGCAGATCATGGTGGTCACCTTTACCACCAAGGCGGCGGACGAGATCCGGCAGCGGCTGGCCCGCCAGCTCCCCCGCGAGCAGGCGCGGGAGCTGATCGCCGGCACGTTCCACAGCATCTTTTACCGCATGCTGCTGTACCACCAGCCGGAACGCTGGGATCAGCGCCGCCTGCTGAAAAAAGACTGGCAAAAGTGGCGGCTGCTCAGGGAAAGCGGCGTGCTCGCCGGCCATCCCGAGCTCCTGGGGCAAAAGGAACACGACGTGCTGGACGCGTTCGGCGTGATCAGCCGCTGGAAAAACGAGTACCTGCTGCCCGGCCAGGCCGTCCGGCGGGAAGCGGCGAGCGACGCGGAACGGCAGGCAGGCGAGCTGTATCCGCTGTACGAGGAGGCCAAGCGAAAGCTCGGCTGGTTTGACTTTGACGACATGCTGATCGGCTGTTACGAGATGCTGCGGGACGAGACGGAGATCCTGCGCCGCTACCAGGAGCGGATCACGCATGTGATGATCGACGAGTTTCAGGACATCAACCGCATCCAGTACGAAACCGTCAAGCTGCTCGCCGCGCCGCAAAACAATCTGTGCGTCATCGGGGACGACGATCAGTCGATCTACGGATTTCGCGGCAGCGATCCGCAGTACATACTTGGCTTTACCCACGATTTTCCCCAGGCCCAAACGATTACGCTGGAAGTGAACTACCGCTCCCGCTCCGCCATCGTCGGGCTGGGCTACTCATTGATCGGCCACAATCGGGCGCGCTGGAAAAAAGACTGCCTTTCGTTTCACAGCGAGGAAGGAGAAACCTACCTGTTCGAGCCGGACGACGAGGAAGAACAGGCCTCGCGGATCGTGGACGAGATCTGCCACCGGATCGAGCAGGGGACCCCGCCCGGCGAGTGCGCCATCCTCTACCGCACCAGCGAGTCGGCCCGGCCGATCCTGGAGCGGCTGAGCGAAGCGGGCATCCCGTTTCACTACACGCAGGAGGAGGACTCCTTTTACCAGCGGCAGGCCGTTCGCTGGACGCTGGGCTATTTGCGGCTTGCGCTGGACCCGGACGATGCCGACGCGCTGAGGGAGATTCTCCCCACCCTCTACATCTCCCAGGAGATGTGGAACGCGGTACGCAGCCAGGCCATTCTGGAGGATCTGCCGGTCCTGCACGTGCTGCCCCGCCTGCCGCAGTGGAAAGTCTACCAGCGCAAGCACCTGCAAACCGTGGCCGACATCCTCGCTGCCTGCCGGGAATGTCCGCCCGCCCAGGCGCTGGAGCTGATTTACGAGGACGGCCGGCTGCGGGATTACCTGAAAAAACGGGCCAAGGACCGGGACGACGGCCGGGAGCGCTGGAGCGACGAACTGCAGCAGCTTTTGGCCGCGGCCAGGCGGCACGCCACCGTCGCCGAGTTTTTGCACCATGTGGAACGCATGGCGGAACGGGAAAAGGAGTGGCGCCATGAGCGGCCACTCCCGGAGGAAGGTGTTCACGTTCTCAGCATTCACCGGGCCAAAGGACTGGAATTCGACCACGTGTTCCTGCCCGACCTGGTGGAAGGCGCTCTCCCTCACGAGTACGCGCTGGACGCCGTGCGCAAGGGAGAGTCGTCCGCCCTGGAGGAAGAGCGGCGCCTCCTATACGTGGCCATCACGCGGGCCCGCCATTCCCTCGCGGTCGGCATCCCCCGCGAGCGGTTCGGCCGGAAAACCAGGCCCTCCCGGTTCATCGCCGAAATGGGCGGATAGCCGGTCCAGTCCCCCGCCCATGTACATCAGCCATTCTTCCATCGACGCAATGATTGGAAACACGGCAAACGGCTCCCTTCCGTACGTTTGGTACTAGCGTGCGGAAATGGGGAGCCTTTTATGCGTGCGGGGATGGGCCGGCGCTTCATGCGTGGACTGCGAGCCCTTATCGGGCAGACCCGCGCAGCCCATGGGCCGAGGGAGTGCCGTGCTCCCTTACGCCCCCGCCCGTTCCGTCTGTTCCGGCGCGACCTCGGCGGACGGCTGTCGTTCCTTCACGAACAGGATGATGATTGCCCCCAGCATCGGCCCGACGGCCAAGGCCAGGAAGGCAAAAACATAGCTGTTGGTCGCATCCAGAACGGCCCCCACCGCCAGCGGCGAGATCAGCGACCCGAGCTGCCAGATGGTATTGACGAAGCCGGTGGCCGTTCCCACCATCTCCGGCGGCACCAGCTCGCCGATGAACGTGTTCATGATCGGGCTGTAGACAAAGGCGGCCACGCCCAGGACCGCCGCCGCCGCGTACAGCATCGCGACACTGGTGGTGGTGCCGAACCAGAGCAGCGCCGGGCCGAACAGGGCCAGGACGATAAAGAGCAGGGTCCTGCGCTGCACCTTCAGCACGTCGGCCAGGATGCCGATGACCGGTTTGCACAGGAGCGCGGTCATGCCGTACAGCGACATGATCACGCCCGCTTCCACCAGCGAGAGGTTCAGCCCTTTGTTCAGGTAGGTGTTGGCCCAGGTAGCCGTTCCCCAGGTGGCCCACATGGCGCAGAAGCCGGAAAAGCCGGTGATCATCAGGTTGCGGTTTTGAAACAGGCGCCCCACGTTTTTCCAGAAGTCGGAAGAGGATGGCGCCTGCGCACGCCGGGCGGCTGCCGGCGTGTTTTCCCGCAGGATCACATACCCCGCCGCCAGTCCGATCAGCGGCAGCAGCCCCGCCACCAGAAACGACGTCTGCCAGCCGTAGGCATTGGCCACAGCCGGGACAAACATGTTGACGACGGAGACCCCCAGCGAAGAGGCGGTCATGAAAAAGCCCATCGCCGTTCCCCGCCCTTTCGCCGGAAACCAGTCAAAAATCGCCCGGACACAGGCGGAAAAGACGGCGCCTGATCCCAGACCGGCCAGCACGCGCAGCGCGAAACCCGCCGCAAAATCGTGAATCAGGCCCATCGACGCAGTAAACACGCCCATGACGAAAAACGAGCTGAGCAGCACTTTCCGGTAGCCGAACCGGTCGGTCAAGAGTCCGCCCGGCAGTTGGGTGATCACGTACCCGATGTAAAAGGCGGTCATGTAGCTGCCCGCCTCCGCCTTGCTCAGCCCCAGCTCCTTGGATGCGAGCGGGATGATCGGCGGCCAGGAAAGCCTGTCCACAAAGGAAAACAAAAACGCCATCCAGACGATGACGAGAACGCCCATCCGCCATCTTCGTTCGTTCACGCTGCTTCACTCCTCCAGGAAATTTGCTTCTTATTTGTATACAAAACATTCTGCCGCAGCCGTTCGGGCTGAGGAAAACGGGAAAACCCCTGCGTCCGGTCGAAAAAACCGGAGCAGGGGCTATGTGTCTGCCGTTTATCGTGCCATGATGTTGTAGCCGGCATCGACGTGGATGATTTCGCCCGTGATGCCGCGGGAGAGATGGCTGAACAGGAAGAGCGCCGTGTCGCCCACCTCGGATTGGTCCACGGTGCGGCGGAGCGGTGCTTTTTCCTCGATTTCCTTCAGAATGCTGTTGAAGTTGCGCACTCCTTTTGCCGCCAGGGTGCGGATCGGTCCGGCGGAGATGGCGTTGACGCGGATGTTGTCTTTGCCGAGGTCGCTCGCCAGATAACGGACGCAGGCATCCAGCGCCGCTTTGGCGACACCCATGACGTTGTAGTTGGGAACGACGCGCTCGCCGCCCAGGTAGGTCAGCGTGACGATGCTTCCGCCTTCGGTCATCAGCGGACGAGCGGCACGCGCCACCGCCACCAGCGAGTAGGCGCTGATGTCCTGAGCCAGCGCGTAGCCGTCGCGGGACGTGTTGACAAACTCGCCTTCCAGCTCTTCCGTCTTGGCAAAGGCGATGCAGTGGGCCACGCCGTGGATGACGCCCACTTTTTCCTTGATTTGGGCGAACGCGGCTTCCACTTCCTCATCCTTGGTCACGTCGCAGTTGATCAAAATCGGTTCGCCGCCGAGGCTTTGGGCCAGTTCCGCCACGTTTTCCCGCAGCCGCTCCCCCTGATAGGTAAAGATCAGGTTGGCCCCGGCCTTGTGCAGGGACTGGGCAATTCCCCAGGCAATACTGCGGTGGTTGGCCACGCCCATGATGACGATGTTCTTGCCTTGCATCCATGTATTCATTATGTATCGGCCCCTTTTCAACGTTTTTTCCCTGACATTATAACCGATCTTGTCCGCGGTTACGAGAGGCTGCCGGAAAAACGCGAAACGGGACCGCTGCCGCCGGTTATTCTCCCTGCTGCATCGCTTTCGCCAAATCGTCCGCCGGAGCGGCCGCCCTGTCGGAAAAGACCCAGGATTCTTCCACCGGATTGAGCGGCGTTCCGTTTGCCGGGAATTCCGCTTGCAGCTGCGCAGGTTCGTCGGCCGGCGTCAAGCCTTCCCTGTTCTCCATGGATGATCGCTCCCTTCCGTCCAGGCTTTGCTGCCCGCAATCATTCTTAGGCTGGCTTGCGAAGCGGCCATTTATGCATGGACGTGACCGCCCGGAAGCCAGACGGCCGTGACGAGCAGGTACGCGAGCATCCCGGCAAAAAAGTACACCCCGAGTACCCGTCGTCCGTTCTGAATCAGCGGCACCAAATGGCTGGCCGAGACGTACAGGAAGACGCCGGTGGTGACGGCCACCACCACGGAAGACCATCCGTTTGGGAAAACCCGTTCCACGGCCCCTACGCTGAAAGCTCCCGCCAGCGTGGCCGCTCCCAGCGCGGCCGTACCCCAAAACGCTTTCCGCTGCGAGCGTGTCGCCGCCAGCACCAGCGAAGCGACCGTCACTCCATCCGGCACCTTGTGCAGCACCATCGCCAGCAGGACGGAGAACCCGACGCCGTTGTCCAGGTGAAAGCTGGCGATAAGCGAGACGCCCTCCACGTACGCGTGCAGCAGAAATCCAGAGAGCAGGCCGATCAGGCTGGGGGAGCCCGCTTTCCGCTCCGACCGGCCGATCAGCTCCAGCGCGAACAGCAGGGCAAACCCGAGCATCACAAACGGCATGGCCCGCTCGCTTTCCCCTTCCAATGTATGGGGAAGCAGGTCCAGCAGCGTTATCGCCAATAGCAGCCCGCCGCCGACGCTGACCATGGCGTACAGCGTCTCTTCCGACCAGGCGCGCAGGCACAAGAGAAGCCCGCCGATGCTGCTTGCGGCGGCTGCCGCCGCCAGTATCACGATCAGATCCGGTTCCATGGCACGTCCCCTTTCCATCCGGGGTGTCGGACGTGTGTCCCTTCCATTCTACGCGCCTGTCCCGGTCATTATGATCGTCCGTCGTCCCGCAGGCAAAACCGGCCGCTGCGGGTTCCCGGGGCAAAGCGGGGAGCCGTTTCGCATGGCCCCGCCCTTACTTCCATGTCCGGCGAACGCATGACAAAAACCGCCAACCTGTCCGAAAAGGCCGAAACGCGACTAGTTTTCAGAACCTTTGTCGATTCCCTTTTACCGGGAAAAATTGGTGCTATAATGAGGCCACGGGAATACCTGATGGGAAAAGGAGTGATTCGGGATGGATGTACAAGTGTGGATGGCTTCCAAGGAAGTGGCGGATCGGTTGGATGTTCACGTCCGGACGTTGCGAAACTGGCTGGAGATGTTCGTGCCGGCGCAGGAGCGGCAGAAAAATCCGCAGGGTCACTACCTGATCAGTGAGACAGGGTTTTCCTTGCTGAAAGAAGTCAAGCACCGCAAGGACGAAGGCAGCTACTCCCTGCGCGACATACAGCGGCAGTTGATTGAAGAAGGCAGAATCCCGGCGGACATGCTGGTCGATGAGGAAACGGCCGCCGCTCAGGAGCAGTTGGTCTCCGTGACCGGGCCAAAGGCAGCCGGCCTCCGCGAGATGGAGCTGACCGTGCAGGAGATGATGCTTCAGTTTCAGCATGAGCTGGCCCAACTGTCGTCATTGAACCAACTGCAGTCCACCATTTTGCAAAAAATCGCGGACATCGAGGAGATGCAGGAATCGCTGCGTCTGGAGATGCGCCGCGTCACGTTTGAAATGGATCTCATGCAGCAGCGTCTGACCCGGCGAAAAGAGCGGTTCGAGCGGCATCAGCCCCGCTGGTCGCTCAATCCGTTCCGCTGGTTTACGCGTTCCGACCGGGGCGCCACCGCCGGGAACTAGCCGCATGCCCCTGGTTCCGTGCCGCGTCGTTTCCGAAATGACGGTCAGGCCGGACGGAGCGAATCCCCCACACCGGACAAGCCTGCCGCCAACTGCGCGGGCGGATGAGGCCGATTTCCGGGAAAGCCAAAAAAGCTGAGACCCTCGTCTCAGCTTTTTGGTTTGGCTTACGGCTGTTTCGCCGCTTTTTCCCCCTGGCTTCGCTTCTGCTGCAGCAGGCCGGCCAGGATCACCCCTGCCACGATGACCCCCTTGACCGTCTCATCCAGCCAGGTGTAGGCCTGCGCCAGTTCGGCGACCACCTCTTCCTGCAAAATCATCTTGGCCGCCGCCAAGGCGAGCACCCCCGCTCCTATGTAGACCAACCAGGAAAAGCGCTCCATCGCTTTCAGAATCAGTTGACTGCCGAAAATCATGATCGGGATGCTGATCAACAGGCCCAGAATGATCAGGGTCACATTGCCGTTGGCTGCGCCGGCGATCGCCAGCACGTTGTCCAGCCCCATCATCAGATCGGCGACCACAATCGTCCGGATCGCCTGGATCAGGCTCTCGCTGGAGTCGATGTGGGCTTCCCCGTCATCGTCCACCAGCAGCTTGTAGCTGATCCAGACCAGCAGGATGCCGCCCATCAGGTAGAGGTACGGAATCTGCAGCAGGTAAACGGCCAGCAGCGTGGCGACGATCCGGACGATGATGGCGAGCAGCGTCCCCCAGAGGATCGCTTTTTTGCGGTGTTCCCGCGAGAGCTTGCGGCAGGCGATCGCGATCACCACCGCGTTGTCGCCGCTCAGAACGATATTGATGGTAATAATAAGCAAGAGTGCGGAAAAAAACGCCGGATCCCACAAGGCCGACAACCCCCTGTCGAAATGAGTATGGTCTTCCACGCCGTATCGAAATCACCTTCATGCTATGCCTGTCCAGGGTTGTTGTCAACTTCCGATTTCAGTATGATGGTTACGAGGAGGGTTGTCGAAATGCCGAAACAATTCGTTATCGAAGCGATCATGCTGGCCATCTACGGGGAATTGATGGCACCGTCGCAACCGGTAGAGTATTTCATACCCGCGTCGACAATCTACGAATTGGACGAGTTTTACCATAGCCCGGAACCGATCATGCCGATCCCGGCCGACGATCAGCACGTACGCAAGGTCATGCAGGAAATGATCCAGTTTTTCTCCGACCCGTTCAACCGCAAGCGCATGGAAAAGGGCCTGATCGCTCCCTGGTCCATCGTGCCGTTTTCGTTTCCGAACGGCGTGACGCTCAACGTGGTCAAGGTGGACGACAACGCCATGTGGGGAGAACTGTTCGATCCGGTGGAAACCCAACTGCTGCTCACATCGATGCGCTTTGAGATACCGCTGATCACCGACCAGACGGATTACCAGGATCGGATTTTGGAATATGTTGTTCCCGTTCAGTTTTACGATGTAGACGACTTTGAATTTGCCTTGGAACAAGGCATCTCGTTGGACGAGCTGCGGGAGCCGTAAAACGGCTTCCTCCTTCTTTTTTCACGGACAGATCGGCAGGCTCTGGCCCAGCCCGTCTGTTGGCTTTTTATTGCCGGAAAATTGGCTCTTTTATTTTTTGCCGGGAGCCGGTATAGTGGAGAGCAAAGCACAGACAGAAAAAGAGGCAGCATCATGGGGCGAAAACCGATTTACACGCGCGTGTACAATCACCTGCGCTATCAAATTTTAAGCGGCGAATTGGCAATTGGCTCCCCTTTGCCGCCGGAGCGGAAGCTGGCCGAGCAGTTGGGCGTGAGCCGCAATACGGTGGTTCGGGCCTATGGCGAATTGGAAGCGGAAGGATTCATCGCCAGCCGGATGGGCAGCGGCCGGTACGTGGAAGCCCTCCCGCCCGCTCCGGGGATCAGGCGGATTGACTGGAACAGCCGACACGGTTACGAATCGCTGGCCGCCTCCCCGTCGCACATGGCGGACCTGCTGGGGGTCACCGACCGCTATCCGGATACCATCAACTTTGCCCACGGCGACGGGGGCAAGCACACCCTGGCCTCCTCCCGCTTTTCCGACTACGTGAAGGCGACGGCGGAAGAGCTGCCTTCGTATTACTTTACCTCGGTGCAGGGACTGCCCCACCTGCGGGAGCTGCTTGTGGAGTGGATGGGGATGGAACAGGTCTCGTCACCGGAGCAGGTGACGATTACCAGCGGCTCCCAGGAAGGCTTGTACCTGATCACCACGCTCCTGGCCCGGCCCGGCGACTGCATCGTCACGGAAATGCCCACCTATTTCGGCTCGCTGCAGCTCTTCCAGTCGCTCGGCCTGCAGATCGTGCCGGTGCCGCTGGATGCAGACGGCATGCGCATCGACGTCCTGGAAGGCGTGCTGGCCCGCTGCCGGCCGCGCTTTCTCTACACGGTGCCGACGTATCACAACCCGACCGGCCGGACGCTGTCGCTTGAACGGCGCAAGCGGCTCCTGGCGCTGAGCGAACGATACGGCGTCCCGATCGTCGAGGACGACGCCTACCGGCACCTGCATCTCGCGGAGGAACCGCCGCCGCCGTTGAAGGCGCTGGATGAGACCGGCAGCGTCATCTACCTGAACACGTTTTCCAAACTGCTGTTCCCCGGCCTGCGCATCGGCTGGGTGGCGGCCAGCCGGCCGTTTGTCCGCCTGCTGACCCGGCTGAAGGAACTGTCGATCACGACCAATACGCTGGGACAGTTGGCGGTGGCAGCCTTTCTCCGGGACGGCGCCCTGCTCCCTCACCTGGCGGACGCACGCCGCCAATACGCCGAGCAGGCGGCGATCATGGAACGCCACCTGGAACGGCTGCGGCCTCTCGGCATCCGCTGGGAGCGGCCGGCCGGCGGGTTTTATTTCTGGCTGTCCCTGCCCGAAGAGATCAACCCCCGCCGGCTGATGACGCTCTGCCGGGAACAGGGGGTTCTGCTCGCCTGCGGCGACATGTTTTTGCTGCGGGAGGCGGAACAGCCGTATATCCGGCTTTGCTTTACGCACGAACGGCCGGAGCAGATCGACAGGGGCATGGCCATCATCGCCCGTCTGCTGCACGACCGAAAGGAGCTGATGACATGAACACGAGTGAGACCGCAGCGTGGAAGCAGGGTGTGCTGGACGCCCTGCCGATCACGGCCAGCTACGTCTTGTTCGGCGCCATATTCGGCATGCTCTCCGGTCAGGCCGGCCTGGCCGCCTGGGAAAGCATGGCCATGTCGCTTTTCGTCTATTCGGGGGCGGCGCAGTTTGCGGCCAGCTCGATGATCGCCGAACACGCAGGCTTTTGGGCGATCATTCTGACTACCTGCCTGTTAAACGTGCGCCACTTTTTGATGGGCTTGTCGCTGTCTCCCTATTATCAGCGCTTTTCGCCCGCCCAGGTGAATGCGCTGGCTTTTCTGCTGACCGACGAGCAGTACGCCATTACCCTGAACCGTTTTCGCCGCTATCCGAGCGACACGTCGTACATCCTCGGGGTGGGCCTCTCGCTGTACATCGCCTGGGGCGCCGGCACCTGGCTGGGAACGGCGGCCGGCCAGTGGATACCGGACCCTGCCTCTCTGGGCCTTGGCTTCAGCTTTACCGCGATGTTTGTGGCGCTCGCGTACTACCAGTTGTCGTCCGTTGTCCGCATCCTGACGTTTTTGCTCTGCGGGGCGGCCGCCGTCGGGCTGACGTTCGTGCTCCCCAACGGGCTGCCCGTGCTGGTAGCGGGCCTGCTCGCCTTTGCCGTCGGCTATTTCCTGCCCGCGCCGGAACCGACCGAAACAACCCAACCGCAGAACGCCAAGGAGGTGGAGTCGACGTGAGCACCCATCCGCTCCTGCTCTATCTCGTGATGGCGGCGGCCACCTACCTGTCGCGCCGGGCGTTTCTCCGATTGCCCAGCCGCCACTTTTCCGTCCGGCTGAAGAACGGTCTCAGCTTTATTCCGCTTGGCATCTTTGCCTCGCTCATCTTTCCCTCCCTGTTCGTGGCCGAGGGACAACTGGCGGTGCAGCCGCTGTTTCTGATCGCCAGCGCGGTCTGTTTGGCCGTGATGGCGGTCAGCCGCAACGTCTTTATCAGCTTTGGCGTCAGCCTGGGGCTGGTCGTCCTCGTGTCGCTCGGCGTGATCCCGCTCTGAGAAAACCGGGAAAAAATGCCTACCCTCAGCGTTTGTCCATGGTACAATACGGGTAAAGAATGGTAAAGCGTTGTGGGAGGGACATGGAAGATGGAAACGGTACAACTACGGGACGGTACAGAGTGGAAAGCGGAAGGCGATTCCGTCCAATCCATTTTGTTTCGCATGGGGGACGAAACCTACGGCCTGCCGATCTCGCTGGTGCGGGAGATTATCAAGCCGCTGCCGGTGACCCGCTTCCCCAAGTCACCGCCGTACGTGGAAGGCGTGATCGATCTGAGGGGACGGATTCTGCCGATCATCAACCTGCGGACGATGTTCGGTCTGGAGCCGCTGCCGCTGACGGAAGAGAGCCGGTTTATCGACCTGCAGCTGGAGGGGCTGAATGTGGGCATCGTCGTGGACGCCGTGTCGGAAGTGATCTACCTGTCCAGGCAGTTGATCGAACCGGCCCCCCCGATCGTGGCCGGAGTCGAGGGCAAATACTTGAGCGGCATCGCCCGGCTGGAGGACAAGCTGATCATGCTGCTGGACGCGGACGAAATTTTTGCGCAGTGGAAAAAGGATTGAAACCGAACAACGCCCCTGGTACCTGGAACGGGTACAGGGGCGTTTTCACTTTTGTCCGGATTGTTCGCTGAAAACAGCACGCATGCAAAACGCGGCGAGACAGACTTGGCCGTCTTCCCATGGACATGTTGATCCCTTCCTGGAACGAACGGTGATCGGCGCGCGCTTCTCTGTTACTCCCGGCCGCCGCTGGCCAGGTACGAGTAATTGACCCAGACCATCTCCTCAATCCCGAGAATTTCCTTGAACAGATCGACCGAGTCGTACAGCATCGAAGACCCGGTCTCCTCGTCCACTTCGGTCAGGAGCTGCAGGTCAAACAGCGAACGGATCTGCTGCACCTGCTTGTGGCCGACCAACCGGCTGAAACATTGGGGACGCACCCGGGTAATGCCTTTGCCCACTTCCCGTCGATACCGGTCGGATCGCACCACGCGATCCAGGATCTCCTCGTACTTCTGCCGGACGTCGTCGCTTTCGTCGATGCCTTCCTCAAGATCCACGTGCGGAAACAGACGCCCAAACTCCGCTTCCGCCAGCTCCACGTCCAGCGAATAGCTGATCGTGGCCGAGGATACCTCGTACCCGCCGTCGAACAGCCGAAAGCCCCACCCATTCTCTTCGGAGTCGTGAAACCAGAGCAGCGGCACACAATGGCGGGACAACTGCAGGAGAAACTGCACGGTTTGATGCGTTTCCAGCCATTCGTCCCGCAGGAAAAAGGCGTTCCAGTCGTGATTGACGTTTCTGTGGAAGTAAGGCTGCCGCGATTTGGGCAGGGCGGTCAGCACTTTCGGTTCGTATTTGCGCGGATACAAAATCCCGGTCGTGAACTCACCCATCCGATTTCCACCGCTTTCTGGCAGGCTCCCCCTTCTTGGCGCAACGGTGCGAGCCATGGTTCTCCCTACCAGTTTATTCATCAGGCGCTTGTTTTTTGCCGTGATCTTTGCCAAACGTGCTGGTGTGGAGAACGGTGTGGACGGCGCCGCCTGGCCGCAGTTCCGACCGGAAGAGGTGCATCGAGGTGACCTGCCAGCGGGGCGGATGTTGAGCGAGAACATCCTGATTCCACTCGGACAGCGGCAGCCCGCCATCCGCCGCGTGCGGGCCGCGCGCCAGCGTAATGTGGGGCCGGTACGGTTTGCGGTCGAACGAAACGCCGGGATGCAGCTCAAAGCGCTTGCCCAGGAGCAGGTGAAGCTGTTTCAGCCGGTCAGTCTGGCCGCCAAGCCCCAGCCACAGAACGCGCGGCCGCTCCGCGTCAGGAAAGGCGCCCAACCGGCCCGTCTGCAGCGAAAACGGCGGGATGATCGCGCTCACGATGTCCAGATCCTCGCGCAGGGCGGGCAGCCATTTCTCGTCCACGTCCCCGAGAAAGTGGAGGGTGAGGTGCAGGTTCGAAAGCGGCTGCCAGCGGTCGGCGGCAAGCTGCGAGCGCAGCCGCTGCTGGACGCCGGCGATGTACTGAACGGCGTTTTCCGGTAGATCCAATGCAACAAACAGACGCATGAACCAGTCGTGCCTCCTCGTTGTTTTGCGCCCGGCCGGCTGCGGTTGTCCGCTCCGGGCGCCGTCAAAAAATGGCTCCCCCAAGCCGGGGAGCCGCGGTGCGCAGGTTTTGGTCAGGCAGCCATCACCTTTCCGGTTACAATGCCCAGGACCGTACGGGCGTATTCGCCCACCAGGCCGGAACCGGGCTTGCTTTCAAAGCGAAGCGTCAGCTCCACATGGCCGACGTGTCCCGCCGGCGGGACGATCCAGAACAGCTCCGCTTCGCCGGCGAGGATTTCCTCGATCCGCTGCTTCTTGCCTTCGATGTCCAGATGCGGGTCGTGCGACAGTGAAAATTTCATCGTCACGGCGATCGGCTCGCACGGCGGCGTCTCGTTCTGCGTGCTGACCCTGCCGCGGATAACCACCACGCCGGCCTCTCCCCACAAGGTGTACTCCAGGATCGCCTGAAAATGCGGATGGACCTGCAGCTCCAGCGCGGGGAATCCGCCGTCGATGCGCAGCGCGAACCGCTCGGCCAACTGCGCGACCTCCTCCTGAAAACGGCGGGCGCAGTCCGAAACCGCCTCAAACACGCAAGGTTGAACAGAGTACATCCTTCTCACCCTTCCCAGCAGAATATCTGTCCTTCCTAACTTCGCAGCACCGCTTGTCGTTTCCTTTGTGGAAACCTGACTACTTTACCCATATTTTCGCGAAACGACAAACATTCCACCGGAAAACGTGTCGAACGATCGGATTGGCCCCGCGTATCAGGCAGTCGCGACGGACAGGCTTTTTGCTTCCCCTATCGCGGCCCGTACGGATTGGACGCTGCGGGCCAGCGGGACGCGAACAAGCGCTGCAGCCGTTCCTGCACGGCTTCGTCCAGTTCCAGGTGAAACAGGCGGCCGTCTTCCATGCGGATCAGCGGAAAGGCGCCCCACGCAAGGGGAGCAGCCTCCTCGGTACGGACAAACTCCGGCAGCGCGAGGAGAAACCGGGCAAACGGGTTGGCCTCGTCAGCGGACATGTGCACCACTTCAAACACGTGCGACAAGGAAGGCGTGACGATCAGCCGAAGCTGCTCTCCCTGCTCGGCCGCCCACACCGTAAAGGCGGTCTCGCGCACCTCGCTGCGGGCGTGGCGGCGCATGACCCAGACCGCTTGCTGGACGGCGCTCATCAAGAGGTGCTGGGCCCCTTCCTCCCCGTGCTTCTTTCGCATGCGGGCGTAGTCGATCAGGTAGGCGACGCCCGTCTCCGCCAGCACCTGATCGGGAAGCGCCAGAGCGGAAATGGTCTCTGCCTCTTCTTCCCGCACGGCTGCTTCGCGCGGCACCTCTTCCGTCCGCCCTTCGTACAGGGAGCGGATCATTGCTTCCGCACGGGATGCCTCCAGCGGCGAAAAGGTGATCGCTTCCGTGTAGATATGGGTGAGCAGGCCTGCTTCGTAGGAGAGGTAGTGCAGGAGCGTCTTTTCCTGTTCCAGCATGCGCAGGGCCATGTGACGCTCCTGCGGCCGCTTGATGTCAAACGCGAGCGGGAAGCCGAGCGGATGGATCGGATCGGAGAGGGTCCAGACCACCGCGAGCAGCTTGTCGCGGTAGGTCTTGAACTCCACCGAGACGGCGTCCCGGGTCGCTTCGCTGAACGCGTCGACGCTCTCGAACACGAGGAACAGCTCCACGTCACCGGCCGCATTGAGACGGGCAAAGTAGGGCAGCCCTTCTTCGCCGGCCAGGCGGTACAAATCGGCAAAGACGGCGGCGTCCAGCACATCCCCCTGCGTGGCCGCTGTCGGCGACGTCAGCGTCGGATCGGGCGCCACCTCCGGACGAAACGGCTGTCCTGTCATGTTGTGCCCTGTCCCCGCTGCTTCACCAACGGCCACTCGGCCATTTCGGCCAAAAGCGAGCGGTCGGTGGCGTCGATATGTACCGGCGTGACCGTTATGTAGCCGTTTTTGACCAAGTGGTAGTCGTCCGTATCCGACTGCTGCTGGCCGTCCGGGTATTCCCGCGTCAGCCAGTACCCCCCGTCTTCCCGATCGTACCTGTCTTCGTAGTGGTGCAGGGCGAGCGCGGCCGGTGCGATTCCTTTCACCTGTTCGGGAGGCAGGTGGGGGATGTTGACGTTCCAGAAAACGTCGGCGGGCAGTTTCTTGTCGGCCGCCTGCTCGCAGAACATCTGCAGCAGCGGACGAATCAGCTCGCCCACCCGGCCGAAGTCGTCCTGGGCGTACCAGTTGTCGTAGGAGAGGGCGACGCCGGGAACGCCGAGAATGACCGCTTCCCTGGCCCCGCTGCAGGTGCCCGAGTAATAGATGTCACGGCCCAGGTTGGTGCCGACATTGATGCCGGAAAAGACGATGTCCGGCCTGCGCCGGTCTTCAAACAGCAGATGGCAGGCCGCCTTGACGCAGTCGGCCGGGTTGCCGTTGATCGCCCATGCTTTTACCGGCAAGCCGTAAAACGCGTGAGAGACAGGAGCCAGCGCGCTGCGGTAGGTGAGGCCGTGCCCTACCCCGCTCCGCTCTTCCGCCGGGGCCACGACGTAAATCTCCGCTTCCTCCAGATCGAGGAGCGCTTCCGCCAGCCGCCTGATGCCCTGCGCTTCAATCCCGTCATCGTTGGTCAACAAAATCCGCAACATGTTGTGTCCTCCTTCTTAGTGGCGCTGCCACCTCGAGTATTCTTCCTCGTCAAGCCACATTAGAGTGCCCGCAGGGTGCTTCGTAGTGGCGCTGCCACCTCGATTATGCTTCTTCGTCAAGCCACATCAGGGTGCCCGCAGGGTACTTTAATGGCGCTGCCCGCTTTTCTCCTTATTGTACCAAAAATGAAAAACGGACCCCAATCCTGTTTGAGGTCCGCACGAAGTTTTGGGCTGCACGCGTTTCGCCTCCGGATCGCCGCCTACTCGTCGACGATCTGTTTCCAACGATCCCGCCACCGGATGCCTTCTTCGATCCACTCCTCCACCTGGACGACCTTTTCCTCCGGAATCCCCAGCAGGCGGGCGATGCGGCGAATCTCGTTCGTTTCGGCCGGCGACAGCTTGTGGTCGATCAGCGCGATCCGGTACAACTGGCGCAGCAGCATCAGCTTCTCCGTCCGCGTCAGGTCCACCATGTCGGCCACGATCGTCTCCGGACGCTTGGGATAATCCATGTCATCCATGAGAATCTGCCGCTCTTTCAGCGTGAAGTGCTCCGAATTGACCATCTCCTGAATCCGGGTCACTTCTTTGTTGCCTATATATCCGTCGGCATGGCCGACGCAGATCATCAAGCGAATGGACGCAAACAAAATCTGTTTGTCCTTTTCCGTTTTGGTATGCAATTCGTATTTCCTCCCCCGAAACTCACTGCAATGTGAGATGCCGTGTTTGCCTAATTATACGACGAAAGGGGAAAGCGGTTTCAGACAAAAATGTGACATTTTTTATCACGACCGGACAAACATGCGGGAAAAATCAGGCCACCCGTGCGCATTGAGCGAAAGGCCGGACCATCGGGGGTGGGCGAGCAGCTCGATGCGATTCCGGTACAGCGGCAAAAACACCCGCTGACGGCGCAGCCAGGACACGATCGCCCGCACCTGCCGGCGCCGCTCTTTTTCATCGAAGGTGCGCGTGAGAACCGCTGATCGTGCCATCACTTCCCTGACGGCCTCCGGCGGAAGGTGGTGACAGGGGCTGAATGCCTGGTCGTGCAAAAATTCCAGGAGCGACAGTTCTTCCCGCTCGTCGATGTTGGCGCTGTCCAGCACGAGATCGGCTCCCCTGATTGTCTCGGGCCGGGCCAATTCTTCCGGCTCTACGTACACAATCCGAACGTCGATGCCATAACGGGCGCAGCGCTGCCGAATCCACTCCGCGTCCTCGGCGTGATCCTCGTCGGGATAGCTGACGAGCCGGATGGGTTCTTCCTTGTAACCGATCGCCTTCAAGCGCCGCAGGATCTCCGAGTCGCTCATCGGGGGGCAGCTGACGACCTCCCGTCTCTCCGTCTCCGGCTCTCCCCAGATGACCGCCGGCTCCCGGCTTCCTCCCAGTTCCTCCAGCAGCAGCCGGCGATCCAGGATGCGGTCAAGGATGGCGCGGAAGGCAGCAGACCGAACCGGCCCGGGCTTGGTCATGTTGCACCCGAGGTACTGAAAGCACCGCTCGCTGCGGGACAGCTCCGTCCAGGTTGACCGCGAGCCATCCCGCTTCTCCCTCCCCGGGACGTTGGCGTACACGATTTCGGGCCATCCGGCTTCCGTTTCGGCCGCGATGTCCGGGACGCACCAGATTTCGATCCGATCCACAAACGGACGGCCGCCAAAATACGGTTCGAACGCTTCCAGCACCAGCATGGAGTCGTCATTGCGGACCACGCGAAACGGCCCGGTTCCCGACGGCATGCGGCCAAATTGCCCGCCCATCCGCTCTGTGTAGTCGAACGGGACGATGGAAGCGAACTCCTTGCTCAAGGCGTGCAGAAACAGGGAGTCCGGATGGTGCAGCCTGATCCGCAGCGTGTACGCATCGACCACGTCCACCGCACGGATCGACCGGACAAGCCACCGGTGCAGGGGAGACTGGTCTCGCAGGCGAAGCAGGGCATACCGCACATCCTCCGCCTCCAGCATTCTGCCGTGATGAAACCAGACCCCTTTCCGCAGAATGAACGTCCACTCGGTTCCCTGGGGATCGGCCTCCCAGTACAAGGCAAGCCGGGGTTGGAAACGGCCCCGCTCCGGATCAAAGTGAACAAGACCGTCAAACACCTGCTTGGCCAGATGGGCTTCCGAACGAAGCAGCACGCGGGAGGGATCCAGCACGGGAAACGGCCTGCCCTGGGACAGGCGCAGCACATCCTTCCGGCTTCCCGGGCTCCTGCTGACATGCAGGCCAAACTGGCTGCTCATCCAGCGTTGAAAAGTTTCCTCAAGCTCGGCCCACTCCTCCCGATACCGGGAAACAAACGCGCGCGCCCCGCGAATCTCTCCCTGCCGGACCAGTTCCCTGGCGACAGAGAGCGCGGCGTCGGCAGGATGGATGCGAAACGTCAGCACGGACTGATTTCCCCTGCCCTTTCCCGGCTGCCAGAGAATCCATCCCCGCTGCTGCAGCTTTTTTACCGTACCGGCCGCATTGCGCGGGGTGCAGCACAAGATGGAAGCCGCACGGGCCAGCGAGAGGGTGATGGGCTTGTCGAGCGCCGCCTGCGGGCAGCCGGCGAACAGCCGATGATAGTGTTCAAACAGGATCATGACCACGTCACCGCCTCAAAACATGAAAAATCGACCTGTCGTTTTGTACGCTTTTTCTTTCGTTCCCCCCGGCGTACAATCGGGGACAACCCCAATCCCGATACAGAAAGGATACCAGGATGAACATGAAACGAACACTGTTTTTCTCCCGCTATCCGACCACGGTCTGGGTCCGTCTCTTCGGCGAACTGGTGACGGAGCTCTCCCTCAGCATGATTGCCCCTTTTCTGATTTTGTACCTGAACGAGCAGGTGGGCAGCTCCGTTCCCCTCACCATGCTGGTGATCGGGCTGCAGCCCGCCAGCGAAATCGCGCTGACGCTCGCGGCCGGGGGCGTGACGGACTGGTACGGGCGCAAATCCGTCATGCTGGTCGCCCTGGGCCTGCAGGCGCTGGCCATGCTGGGAATGGCTTTTGCCCACTCGCTTGCGGCCTTTGCCATCCTGTACATGGTGAACGGTGCGGGCCGCTCCCTCTTCATCCCGGCGGCACGCGCCCTCCTGGCCGATACCGTCCCCCACAGGCTCCAGTCGGAAGCGTTCGCCCTGTTGAATACGGCCAGCTATATCGGCGCGGCGGCCGGTCCGCTTGTGGGCGTGCTGGTCTATCAAAGCGCCCCCGGCCTCGCCTTTCTGCTGACGGCCTTCTCGCTCGCTCTCTACGCCGCGTGCGTCTGGTGGAAGATACCGGCGTCTGCGCCAGAAGCGTCGTCTTTGGCACGCACACCGTCATCGGCCTCAGATGGGGACTTGCGTGCTCCCGGCGCCCCGCACGCGTTCCGTCCCGCGCTCCGACTGATGCTCTTGGCCATGCCGATCAGCCTGTTCTACGCGCAAACGGAAACCAACCTGCAGCTTCATCTGAAGAACACATTCGCCGACTATGTGGAACTGCTGGCCATGCTGGCCGCCACAAAAGCGGCCGCATCCATCCTCCTGGAATTCTGGCTGGTCAAATGGACGCAGCACGTGTCTCCCCGGATTCTCATCGCCGGTTCCTACGTCTGCTTCGCCGTCGTCTCGGTTGCCTACGCCCATTCCGACAGTGCAGCCGTGCTGCTTGCCATGCAGCTCGTGTTCATCCTCGGCGAAAGCGTCGGCCTCAATCACCTGCTGACGCTGGTGGCCCGGATCGCGCCGCCCTCCATGCGGGGCCGCTACTTTGCCATCACCGGGCTGCACTGGGACATCTCCCGCGCGGTGGGTCCTTATCTGGGCAGTCTGGTCCTTCTACATTTCGGCGGCGCGTTTTTGTTCGGCGCCACGGCCGTTCTCCTGCTCGTCGGGGCCCTGGCCCAGCACCTTTTCCTGCAGCGAATGGAAAAAGCCTCCCCGTCGCTTCGGGAAGGCTCAAGCATGTAAACGGGGCGCGCGCTACGACAGCAGGTAACGGTCTTCGCTGAACGATTCGCCGCGCGCCGCTTCAAACGCCTGCAGCAGATCCTGCGGCTTCATCGTCCGCTTTTTCTCTTCCGGAATGTCCAGAATGATGCTGCCCTCGTGCATCATCAGGAGGCGGTTGCCCATGTTCAGCGCCTGCTCCATGTTGTGCGTGACCATGATCGTCGTCAGCTTGTGCCGCTCCACGATCTTGCGGGTCAGCTCGACGATGAGCTGCGCCCGTTTCGGGTCCAGGGCCGCCGTGTGTTCGTCCAGCAGCAGGATCTTCGGCTCCGTAAACGTCGCCATTAACAGGCTGAGCGCCTGGCGCTGGCCGCCGGAGAGGAAGCCCACCTTGGTCTTCAAGCGGTTCTCCAGCCCCTGGTCGAGCTGTTTCAAGTGCTCGCGGAACAGCTCCCGCTTGCGGTTGGTAACGCCAAACGACAATGTCCGCCGCCGGCCGCGGCCGTAGGCGATAGCCAGGTTTTCCTCGATGGTCATGTTGGGAGCCGTGCCCGCCATCGGGTCTTGGAACACGCGGCCGACAAAGGTGGCCCGCTGGTGCTCGCCCAGCCGGGTGACGTCCTTGCCGTCAATCGTCACGGTGCCCTTGTCGGGGATCAGTCCGCCGGAGATGATGTTCATCAGCGTCGATTTGCCGGCCCCGTTGCTGCCGATCACGGTGACAAAATCGCCGGGGGCGACGTGCAGGTTGATTTCCCTCAACGCCACCTTCTCGTTGACGGTTCCCTCGTTGAATACTTTGCGGACGCCGGAAATTTTAAGCATCGCCGTTCCCTCCTTTCGCCGTGCGGATCCCCTGTCTTTTCCACACGCCTTTGGCGACGGTCGGCACCGTCAGGGCGATGATCACGATCAGGGCGGTAATCAGCTTCATGTCGGACGGGTTGAGCCCCCTGTCCAGCGCCAGGGCGATCACCAGCCGGTAGACGATCGAGCCGCCGATAACGGCGATGGTGGCCCGGACGATGGAGGAACTGCCAAACAACACTTCCCCGACAATGACGGAGGCCAGACCAATCACGATCATCCCGATCCCCATGCCCACGTCGGCAAAGCCCTGGTACTGCGCCACCCAGGCTCCGGAGACGGCCACCAGCGCGTTGGACAAGGCCAGGCCGATGATCGTGGTCGTGTCGGTGTTGATGCCGAAACTGCGGATCATCTTCGGGTTGTCGCCGGTGGCCCGCAGATCGAGGCCAAGATCGGTGTGCAGGAACCAATCGATCAGGGCTTTCAGCAGCAGAATGCCAATCAGGAACACAACCGCCACACCGGTCAGCAGCACGGACCCGCCCACGGCCACATTGGGGACGCCGAGGTCTTTGACAAACGTGTAAAGCGTCTCCTCCCGCAGAAGCGGCAGGTTGGCTTTCTCCATGATGCGCAGGTTGATCGAGTACAGCGCGATCATCGTCAAAATCCCGGCCAGCAGTCCATTGATTTTCCCCTTGGTGTGCAGGAGGCCGGTAAACGCGCCCGCCGCCCCGCCGGCCACAAAGGCCGCCAGGGTGGCGAGAAGCGGATTCATGCCGTCGATGATCAGCTTGGCTGCCAATGCCCCGCCCAGCGCGAAGCTGCCGTCCACGGTCAGGTCAGGAAAGTTCAAGATGCGAAAGGTCAGATACACGCCCAGGGCCATGATCGCAAACAGCAAGCCCTGTTCGATTGCTCCGTGATATGCCAGGTTCATAGCGTCCTCCTGTTGCTGCGATTATTGCTCGACCACTTCGGCTGCCCGGTCGAGCAGGGATTGCGGAAGGGTTACGCCCATTTTTTCCGCCGCTTTTTTGTTCAGCACCAGCTTCATCTCGGCCTGCTTCTCTACAGGCATGTCAGCCGGTTTGGCTTCCCCTTTGAGGATTTTCGCCGCCATGTCGGCGGTCTGTTCGCCCAGTTTGCCGTAGTCGATGCCGTAGGTGGCGATCGCGCCGCTCTTCACGGAGTTTTCCTCGCCGGCCACCACCGGGATTTTTTGCGATTCCGCCACCCCCAGCACGGCGGAGATGGACGAGACCACCATGTTGTCGGTCGGGATGTAGAACGCGTCCACTTTGCCAACCATCGACTCGGCCGCCTGCTTCACTTCCGTCGGGCTGGTGATGGCCGCTTCCCGGATGGTCAGGCCCAGTTTTTCCGATGCGGCTTTGGCCGCGTCCACCTGCACCTTGGAGTTTACCTCGCCGGAGTTGTAGATGATGCCGACCGTCTTGGCGTCCGCCTTCAGTTCCTGTACCAGTTTCAACTGCTCTTCCACCGGGTTCATGTCCGTCGTGCCGGTCACATTGCCGCCCGGTTTTTCCATCGACTGCACCAGCGAAGCCGCCACCGGATCGGTCACGGCGGTGAAGAGAATCGGAATATCCTTGGTCACCTGGGCGGCTGCCTGAGCAGCCGGTGTGGCGATCGCCAGGATCAGATCGACGTTGTCCGCCTGAAACTTCTGCGCGATCTGCACGGCCTGGTCCATGTTTCCTTGGGCCGACTTGACGTCGTACACCACCTGTTTGTCCTTCTCGTAGCCGTTTTTCCCGAGCTTCGCGATGAACCCGTCCCGCGCCGCATCAAGTGCCGGATGCTCCACGATCTGGACGATGCCCACCTTCAACTGCTTCGTCTCCTGGGCAGGAGCCGGCGAGTTGGCCGGCTGACTGTCCGCCGGAGCGCTTTGCTGCCCACAAGCTGCAACGGATAAAAGCAGCAAAGGACACAGAATTTTCTGGACGACACGCCAAGATTTTTGCTTTCTCATGTGAAAATCCCCCTAGGTATGAAATTTTTTTCATTTTACCATGATGGAAACACATTTCAAACAGAAAAAGAGAGCAAGGCTCTCTTTTTCTACTTGAAGATCTCTTTCGCCTGCTGTTTCAGTTCATCGGGGATGGCAAGGCCAAACTTGGCGGCTGCCGTCTCGTTGATGTACAGCTCGGTCTGTTTGGACACTTCCACCGGCGTGTCGGCCACTTTCTGCCCCTTCAGAATGCGGGCGGCCATCTCCCCGGTCTGCTTGCCGATCTGGTAGTAGTCAATGCCGTAGGTGGCCACGGCTCCCCGTTTCACCGTATCCGTGTCGGAAGCGAAGACCGGAACCTTGTGCTGTTCCGCCGCTCCCAGCACCGCTTCGAACGAAGAGACCACGGTGTTGTCAATCGGGATGAACATGGCCTCCGTCTTGCTGGCCAGCCCCTGGGCCGCGAGCTGCACCTCGGAGAGTTGGGAGATGCCCGCCTTGACGACCTCAATCCCTTGTTTTTTCGCCGCTTCTTCCAGTTCCTTGACCTGCACCTCGGAATTCACTTCCGACGTGGTGTAGATGACGCCCAGTTTCTTCAGGTGCGGCAGGAAGCGTTTGACCAGCTCCAACTGCTGCTCCATCGAGACCTTGTCGGAGGTGCCGGTCACGTTTTTGTCCGGCTTCTCCAGGCTGCTGACCAGTTGGGCGGACAGCGGGTCAGTCACGGAACTGAAGATCACGGGCTTGTCCGCAATCGCCTTGGCTGCTGCCTGGGCGGACGGCGTGGCGATGGCCACGACCAGGTCCTTTCCGTCACCGGCAAATTTTTGCGCGATCGAGACCGTGTTGTTCATGTCACCGTGGGCGTTTTGATAATCCAGCTCCACGTTTTTGCCTTCTTCAAATCCGGATGCTTTCAATCCGTCCACAATTCCCTGGCGGATCGCATCCAGCGCCGGGTGTTCCACGAATTGGGTCAGCCCCAGCTTCACCGTTTGCTGGCCGTTCGCGGCGGTCGCGGTTGCGTCCGTCTTTTGGCCGGATTGGGCGCCACACGCCGTCAGCGCAATCGACAGACATGCGGCCAGTACAGCATGCACAGCTCGTCTCATCTGTTCTTCCTCCTCTAAGCTCGCGCTCTGCAATAACAGAAACTTGTGTTTCATTATAACACACTTTCCGGCGATGAAAAGATGTTTTATCCCTGTTGCGCCGCTTCCTTCGTTCCTCTTTTTACCCATACGCGGGTGATCCGGTAGTGGTCCACCTCGCCGACGATGAACTCGTAGCCGCCGTCTTTGACCGCGTCCCCCACGCGCGGCGGATGGTCGATCTGCGTGTAGATCCAGCCGGCCAGCGTGTCCACCTCGCTGTCGTCCAGATCAAGCCCGAGGTAGTCGTTTACCTCCTCCAGCAGCATGCGGCCGTCCAGCGACAAAAGGCCGTCTTTCCGCTCGATTTCCGGCCGCTCGTCGTCAAATTCGTCCTGAATGTCACCGACAATTTCTTCCATTATATCTTCCACCGTCACCAGGCCCGCCGTGCCGCCGTACTCGTCGATGATAATCGCCATCTGGCTGCGCTGTTTCTGCAGCATGGTCAGCAGCCGGCTGATGGATATCGTCTCCGGAACGGTCAGCACCGGGCGGCTCAACTGCTCCAGGCTCTTTTGCTCCCCCTCCAGCAGGCTGGTCAGCAAATCCTTGATATGCAAACTGCCGACCACGTGGTCCTTGTCCCCGTCCACCACCGGGTAGCGGGTAAACCGGCCGTTTTGCACGGTCTTGACGTTTTCCTCAAACGGGTCGCGCAGGTTGAGCACCACCATGTCCGTGCGCGGCACCATGATCTCCCGGGCCATCGTCTCCGAAAAATCAAAGATATTGTCCACAAGCATCAGCTCGGTCTGGTCGATCAGGCCGCTTTTGTGGCTCTCGTTGACGAGGATGCGGATTTCTTCTTCCGTGTGCGCTTCCTGATGCGGTTCCATGCCAATGCCGAGCAGCCCGAGAATCCTGGCCGCCGCCCAGTTGAGAAAGGCGATAAACGGGTACATCAGCTTGTAAAACAGCCGGATGGGACGGGCCACGTACAGCGAGACCTGCTCGGAGCGCTGGATGGCCAGCGATTTGGGTGCCAGCTCGCCCAGTACGATGTGCAAAAAGGTGATGATGGAGAACGCGATGATGAAGGAAATGCTGCCGACCAGCGTCTCGTTCAGCCCGAAGTAGCGGAAGACGGGGTGGAGCAGATGGGCGACGGCCGGTTCCCCCAGCCATCCCAATCCGAGCGACGCCAGCGTAATGCCGAGCTGGGTGGCGGACAGGTACGCATCCAGGTTGTCCAGGACCTGTTCGACGTCGCCCGCCCGCCTGTTTCCTTCCGCCACCAGTTGGGCGATGCGCGATTCCCGCACCTTCACGATGGCAAACTCGGTCGCCACGAAAAAGCCGTTGAGGAAGACGAGAAATGCGACCAGGACCAGATTGAAAAGGGTACTCCATATCGCCATGCCGTCCCTACTCCTTTTGCCCGTTTTCTTGCGTTAGTGTAACCCACGGGCGGCCAAATGTTGCCCGCTCCTGTCAAAAGCGCGCGACGGCGGGAAACCCGTTTTTCATTCTTTTCCCGATTGTGATACGATTGACTGTATGAACATGGAGACCACAAAGCCGCAGAGGTGAAGACCGTGTCGTACCGTCCCGAGTTGCCGCTGATCGTGCAGAGCGATCGCACCATCCTGCTGGAAGCGCAGCATCCGCTGTTTGCGGAAGTCCGGCAGGCGCTGTCCGGCTTTGCTGAACTGATCAAAAGCCCGGAGTACATACACACCTACCGGATTACCCCGCTCTCCCTGTGGAACGCCGCGGCAGGGGGCCTTACGGCGGAGCAGGTAACCGGCGTCTTGAGCACGTATAGTAAATACGGGGTTCCGCCGTCCATTGTCCGGGAAATCGACGAAACGATGGGACGGTACGGCCTGATCCGATTGGAAAAAGACGGCGATCACCTGCTGTTGACCGGCGACGATCAGCTCCTGCTCGCCGAGCTCACCGGATACAAGACGGTGGACGCCCTGCTGGAAGAACAGACCGGTCCGGCCGTCTGGCGGGTGAAACCCTACGCCCGCGGGTTGATCAAACAGGAGCTGATCCGGCTCGGCTACCCTGTCCAGGACGTGGCCGGCTACACGTCCGGGGAAGCCTGTCCCGTCGCGCTGCGGGAGGTGACCGCCGGCGGGCGGCCGTTTGCGCTGCGGCCGTACCAGCAGGAGGCGGTGGACGCCTTCCACGCGGCCGGCGCGGCCACCGGCGGCAGCGGCGTGCTGGTGCTGCCGTGCGGCGCGGGAAAGACGGTCATCGGCCTGGGAGCGATCTGCCAGCTCCAGACGGCCACGCTGATCCTGACGACCAACACCACATCCGTCCGGCAGTGGATCGCCGAGCTGCTGGACAAGACCGACCTCGATCCCTCGCAGATCGGAGAGTACACAGGCGAACGGAAAGAGGTCAAACCGATTACCGTGGCCACCTATCAGATCCTGACGTACCGTTCGAAAGCGGACGAATCGTTTCCCCACATGAGCCTGTTCTCGGAGCGGGAATGGGGATTGATTGTCTACGACGAGGTGCACCTGCTGCCCGCTCCCGTCTTCCGCGTCACCTCCGGGATTCAGGCGACGCGCCGGCTCGGGCTGACCGCCACGCTGGTTCGGGAGGACGGCCGGGAAGAAGACGTGTTTACCCTGATCGGGCCGAAAAAGTACGAAATGCCGTGGAAGGCCCTGGAGGAACAGGGCTGGATCGCGGAAGCGCACTGCCGGGAAATTCGGCTGCCGTTTGAAGCGAACGGACGGGAGGCCTACGCCCGTGCCGGCGCGCGGCAAAAATACCGGATCGCGGCGGAAAACCCGCGCAAACTGGAGGTCGTGCGCCGCCTGCTGGAGCGTCACGCCGACGACCGCGTCCTGATCATCGGCCAGTACGTGGGACAGCTCCAGCAGCTTGCCGCAGCGCTGAATCTCCCGCTGATTACCGGCAAGGTGCCGGAAAAGGAACGGGAGGCGCTGTACCGCCAGTTCAAGCGCGGCGAGATTACCCGGCTCGCCGTATCCAAGGTGGCCAACTTTGCCGTCGACCTGCCGGATGCCAATGTAGCCATCCAGATATCCGGCACGTTCGGCTCGCGCCAGGAAGAAGCGCAGCGGCTCGGCCGCATTCTGCGCCCCAAAGAGCGCGACAACGCCGCCCATTTTTATACGCTGGTCACCCGGGACACGCGCGAGCAGGAGTTTGCGCTTCACCGCCAGTTGTTTCTGGTGGAACAGGGATACCACTACGACGTGATAGAAATGGAATCGCTGGATTGAAACGTTCGTTTCGATACCAGCGTCTCATAGAGGAAGGGAGGCCGGAGATTCAATGCAATCCGACGCCGAAATCATTCAGCGGATTCTCCAAGGCGACATCGAAGCGTACCGCGAGCTGATCCAGCGGTATCAGCACATGATCTACGTGTTTATCTACAAGATGGTAAACAACCGCTCCGATGCGGAAGATTTGACCCAGGAAGTCTTCGTCAAAGCGTATGAAAAACTCTCCAGCTTTCGCGGGGACAGCCAGTTTTCCTCCTGGCTGTATACGCTGGCGCGAAACAAGACCATCGACTTCCTGCGCCGGCGCAAGTTTCACGAATCCGACGAACAACTGGCGTACGTCCCCTCCCAGGCGAGCGACGAATCGCCGCAGGACTCCCTCATGAACAAGGAGCGCCGCCGGGAGATTGAGAAAGCCTTTTCGATGCTGTCCGAATCGTATCGGGAAGTCATCGTGCTGCGCTGCACGCACGAATATCCGTTTGAAAAAATCGCGTCGCTGCTCGGCATCGCCGAGTCAACGGCCCGTGTCCGCTATCTGCGCGCTCGCCAGGAACTGGCCAAACTGCTTACTCGCAAGGAAGGGGGGCTCGTGCATGAACTGCCAGGAATTTAGAAAAGCATGGACAGACGAGACGGACATCGAAACGCTTTCCCATATCGAGACGTGCGAGGAGTGCATCGCCTGGATGGAAGCCCAATTGACTAGCGGCGAGGAGGTGCAGTTCTTGAAAGAGGTTCCTCAACCGACGGCCGATCTGGAAGAGAAAATCATGCAGGCGATCTATCAAACCGCCGGACAAGGCGTCCCTCCTCACGCCGCGTCGGCATCCGTCACGACGTCACCCAAACAGGCGGAATTCCGCCGCTGGACGTTCCTCCTCCCTTCACTGACGTGGGTCGGCGCAGCCGCCATCCTTCTCGCTGTCGGGGTGGCCGGCTACCAGCAGTTCCATCAGGCCGGGCAAGGCGCCGCCACGGAAAGCGCCATGCAGAGCGGCAGCACGGCCAAAGACGAGCAGAAAGCCGGTCAACCTGCCGACGCTCCGTCCATCCGGCTTTCGCCTGACACGTCCGTGTCCAGCCCGGCCGCCGGGTCCGGTCAGTCAGCCCCCGCCGCGAAACAACCCGACGGGCAGACGTCTCCGGACGCGTCCATGGATCAGCCGGGCGCGCTGGCGCTCAACGGAAACGGAACCGAACAGCCCGGAGCAGATGCAAGCCAGGCGCAGGAACCGCAGGCCGGGCCGGGAGAGGCGGCCGCCGAGAAGGCCCAAGCCCCCCAGACGCCGCAGCAGCCGGCTGCAGAAACGGTCAACGAATCGGTGCCGTCCCCGCACAAGCGGACGATCATCGCCGCCCGCAACGCCAACGGAAAAGCGGCGGCCGACCAGGCCCAGCAAGAGAACACGCCGTCCGGACAGACGGATGCGAGCAATCCGACAGGCGGGGTGACCGCTTTTCGCGCAGCGGAGAACGAATCGGGCGTCCAAACGTTCAGCGCTGCGCTCGCGGCCGATCCGTCAACCGAAAGCGTGCCGCCCGTAGCCGGTCCGCCCGCGACCGCTCTGGCCAAACAGGAAATTACGCTCTCCACCTTCACTGATCTGGAGACAGCCGTCCGGTCATCCGACCTGCCTGTGCCCGTGCTGAACCAACCGCCTGACGGCATGGCCCTGCAGGCGGTCACCGTACAGTACGAATCGCCGACCAGCCAAAAGGTGGTCCGCCTCTCCGCCCAATACCGGCACAGCAAGGAGTGGATCAAGGTGGACGTGGTGCCCAACGCAAAGGGGAAGCGCAGCTTGTCCATCCCCGGCACCTTTACGGCTACCCAGTTGTTCACGGTCAACGGCGAACAGGCCATCGCCGTCTCGTTTGACCTGCAGGCCTCGTCTGGCGAAGCGGCCGCCCAGCACGCCGTCCACTTCAACGCCCAGACGGGAAACCGCTCGCTCTACGTCGTGCTGACCGCCCGGGGCATCCGTCTCGACCAACTGGTCGAAGTGTCCAAGCAGTTGACGTGGCGCTGATGCTTCCTGCCGACACAAACAGCCGGGCGCGGAAAAAAGGGACACTGCTTTAGGCATTTTGCCAAAAGCAGTGTCCCTGTTCGTTTTCCCGCCCACTTCGGTCAGGAGAAGGTCACGACGCGACATCCCTGCGGATAAACACGGCGTAGGCGACAATCAGCGCCGCCACCGCCCAGACGCTCAGCACGGCGAGCGAGAAGGGCAGCGTCATGCCCTTGATCGGCGGCAGCGTGCCGGCCAGGTAGTCCGTCAACTGCAAATTGACGACGAAGAGGTATTTGGACGACTCCCAGGTCGACGCCATCTGGGTCAGAATCGTTCCGCTGATCAGGGCCGCCATCATGATGCCCATGCCGGCTGCCGCGCTGCGCACCAGCACGGAGACCATGAACGTGATCGTGCCGACCACGATGCACACAAACCAGCCCAGTCCGTACTGCATGAGCAGGTATTTCCACTGCGGCAGCATGAACACCGCGGACGTGACCAGTTCGCCGCCGGTCACGTCGAAGCCGGTCAGCACCGGCAGGTCCCAGCCCGCATAGCCAAACACCACACCGGATATCAGGTAGGCCAACAGCAAGGTCATCAGCACCGTGAGCGAGGTAAACAGCAGCAGGGTGATGTACTTGCTGGTCAGCACCTTCCAGCGCCGCACGGGCCGTGTCAGCAGCAGCTTGATCGTCCCCTCGCTGTATTCGGCGGAGACGAGATCGACCGCCAGCACGACGATGATCATCGGCAGGAACAGCGACACGGCCTGATCCATGAAGCCCCGCGCAAACGTGGGCGCCCCCGGCGCCATCGGATTGATGTCATGGTCCAGATAGTACTGCTGCTGCTGGACGCGAATTTTTAAAAACTCCCGCCACTCCTCCGGCAGTCTGCTGGAGGCGAGCCGGTTTTGCGTGTCCACGATCTGCTGCTGCAATAGCGTCCGCCAGTCGGTCGTGCCCATCCGCTCCTGGGCCGTCACCACGGAGCGGTACTGCGCGTAGGTAAAGATCGGGATGAGGACGGCCAGGATCAGCAGCACGACGAGAAAGCGGCGGCGGCGGAGCAGCTTGATCGTCTCATTTTGTACCAGTGCGAGCATGCTCGGCCCCATCTTCTCCACCTCCCCCCGTCAGCGCCAGGAACAGATCTTCCAGGGTCACCGTCTTGGCGGCGATGCCGAGGACGGGGACGCCGGCCCGCACCAGCGCTGCGTTTGCCTCGCCGATCCGCTCCGTATCCATGCGGCAGTACAGCCGCCCCTCTCCGTCCGGCCACACCCGTTCCACAAAGGGCAGGCCGCTCAGCACGTCGCGTCCCCTCCGCTCGGCCTCCGGCGGAAAGGTCCACGCCACCCGGTCAGCAAACTGTTCCATCAGGTCCTGCACCGGTCCGACGGAGATCACCCGTCCCTTGTTGATGATGGCGACGCGGTCGCACATCATCTCGATCTCGCTGAGCAGGTGGCTGGAGACGAACACGGCCAGCCCCTCTTCTTCCGCCAGCCTGCGGATGAACTGGCGCAGTTCGCGGATGCCCGCCGGGTCCAGGCCGTTGGTCGGCTCGTCGAGGATGAGCAGCTTCGGCCGGTGCAGGAGGGCCTGCGCGATGCCCAGCCGCTGCCGCATGCCGAGCGAATAGGTTTTCACCTTGTCGTCGATGGCCCGCTCCAGATCGACAAAGCGGACGATTTCCTCGATCCGCTCAGGGGGAATGCCCCCGCTCATGCGGGCAAAATGCTCCAGGTTTTCCCGGCCGGTCATGAATTTGTACAGCTCCGGGTTTTCCACGATGCAGCCCACCTGGGCGATCGCCTGCGGAAACGAGCGGCGCAGGGAAATGCCGCCGATGTCAATCTCTCCCCCGTCGGCGGAGGCCAGCCCGACCAGCATGCGGATCGTCGTCGTCTTGCCCGCGCCGTTGGGCCCGAGAAAGCCGAAGACCTCTCCGGCGTAAACGTCAAACGTCATATCGTGAATGATCGGCCTGCCGCCGATCGTTTTGCGCAATCCTTTTACGGAAAGGACCGTTTCGGCCACTGCTCGCCCTCCCATCCTGACTCCGTTCGCTGACGCGAAAACGGCGTTTGTGATACACTGACAGTACATGTCACATTATACCATGCATGACCATCGAACAACGAATGGGAGGTACCCGATGCGCACATCCGGTCAACTCATGTGGCGTACGGTCGGCCTGCTCTCCGTTCTCTCCTTTCTGCTGTTTGCCGCAGGGTTTGTGTTCGCGCTGGATCCCCGCCAGCTCGCATCCGGCCCGGTCGCGGAACCGGCCGAGCATGCCAATCCGGCCCCGCCGGCGCCGGGGGAAGGCATCCGTCACGTGGTGGCGCTGGGGGATTCGCTGACGCGCGGAACCGGCGACGCCAACGGGCTCGGTTACGTGGGGCACGTCCGTCAGGCGCTGGAAAAACAGACTGGCCACCCGGTCACGCTGACCAATCTGGCCATCAACGGCCAGGAATCGTCCGGCCTCGTCGGGCAGTTGTCCCAGCCCCAGGTGCAGAAGCTGCTGACGCAGGCCGATCTCATCCTGTTTACCATCGGCGGAAACGATTTGTTCAAGCAGTCCGGGGGCGTCTACCGCGTCGACAACGACAAATTGGCCGCTGCCGTCAAAGGGCTTGCGGCCAACTACGAGCAGATTCTCCGGCACATCCGGGAGCTGAACGACAGCGCGCCGATCGTCTACGCCACCTTGTACAATCCGTTCGGGGACACCGATGCGGCCGCCGACACCGTCAAGCCCGTGCTGGACTGGAACAGCGACGCTGCCGCCATCGCGGCCCGCTATCCGCGCGTCATCGTCGTCCCCACCTACGACCTGTTCGTCCACAAGGAAAAAACCTATCTCTACACGGACCACTTCCACCCCAACGAGGCCGGCTACGCCCGCATCGCCGAGCGGATCATGCAGGCGCTACAGTGACGCGTTCCGGGCGATGTTGATCGACTTGCCGGTGCGCTGCTGGTAGGCGCGCTGCCCGGCCCATTGAAACAAGCTGCTCGTCATGGAGAGGACGGCGACCACTCCGAACAGCACGGGACCGCCGTACGAAGCCAGCAGGATGCCGCCCATCCACGGTCCGATGAACTGGCCGAGGTTGCTGAAGCTTTTCGCCCCGTAATACGTGCCGCGCATGTTTTCCGGCGCCATCCGGTCGATCAGGACGTCGGACGCGGTGAAGGTGAGAATCTCCCCGATGGTAAAGACGACCATCGCCACGATAAACATCACCCACGAGTGGGCGAAGGCGTAGCCCAGGTCCCCGAGCGCGTACATGGCGTTCCCCACCACGATGCTGGTGAGGGGCGTCTTGTTTTCCGCCCAGCGGGTCAGCGGCATCTGCATCAGCACCACAACGATGGCGTTGACGCTCATCAGGATGGCAAACAGCTTCGCCCCGTCGGGAACGGCCATCTCCGTAAACTTGGCCAGCGTCGTCGACATTTGCGAGTAGCCGATCGCCCCCAGCGTCCCCGCCACCATGTAGAGTCGGAACGCTTTGTCGCGCACCACCACTTCCAGTGCGCGCTGAAAGCTGACCGGCTCTTTTTTCTGTCCCTCGATCTGCTTGATGCCAAACACGTTCAGCATCACCTGCAAGCTGATGACGTACACCAGGTAGATGACGGCGGTCATCAGAAACGGCAGAGCGGCCGAGGTCATCGCCAGCATCGCCCCGACGATCGGCCCCACGGCCACGCCCACGTTGATCGCGGTATAGCGCAGGCCGAAGACGCGGTACCGCTTCTCCGGCGGCGTCACGTCCGCCATCAGCGCCTGCGACACCGGCTCGTAAAAGGAACGACAGAGCCCGCCGACGACGTTTAACAGCAAGAAGAACAGCGGACTTTTGCCGAATGCGAACCCTACAAACACCAGGGTCCAGACGTACAGCGCCCCGAGCATGACGCGGCGTCGGCCGAACATGTCGGACAGCGTCCCGCCGATGAAGCCCCCCACCGTCCCGGCCAGCGCCCCCGCGCCGATCGTCAGGCCGATGGTCCCCAGATCCATGCCGGTGTGATTGGACAGATACAAAAACAAGAACGGCATGCTCATCGAACTGGCCGCGCGGACAAACACCGTGCCGACCACAAGCGACCAGACGATTGGGTGAAATTCGCGCAACAACCCCTTGACCCTATCCATTGTTTCTCTCTCTCCTCCAACTGTTCTGCCCGACAATCGAAACAGAACAGTCATCGCAAGTTTTTTCTAATTGTAGTGAGCGGTCATGTGTTCGTCAATCGCTGTTCAAACTTTTTGGATTATGAAAATTTTCTAGAGCGAATATCGAAAAATCGATAAGACCGGACAGAAAAACGGAGGGCCGAACGGGAGGAGACGCTGTCAAACCGGCACAAAAAAGCCCCCCGCTCGGGAACATGCTTACGCTGTACCGAAAGGAGGCGTGTAGCGCCGGCGACGGCCGATCTTATTCCACTTCAATGCAATCTGTTATGTCCGCCTGCTCGTTCCATTTCACCGCCCGGTACTTGACGTCGTGGTAAAACGTGAACCAGGCGCCTTGCCGGATCCCTTCCTTGATCCATGTTTCCTTGGCGAAAATGGAGGTCATCGGGTAGTCGTCGTAGGCCATCACCCACAGGGAGTTCTGGTGTGCGTGCGTCGGCAGGAGGTCGGCCAGATGCAGCACCAGTTGACCGCCGCTTTCGATGCGGACGATCGCATGTCCCTGGCTGTGTCCGCCGGTGTGGTGCAGCGAAATGCCGGGCAGCACCTCCAGCGTGTCGCCGTACGTCTGCACCTGATCCTGAATGGGCTTCCAGTTGTCCTCCCAATAGGTGTTGCGGGAGCGGATGTTGGGCTCGCGCATCTCCGCCCATTCCTGTTCCTGGACGTAGATGACCGCCCGCGGAAACGTCGAGGCCAGCCGGCCGTCCTGCCAGGAAACAAGCCCGTTGGCATGATCGTAATGCATGTGGGTCATCAGTACGATGTCGATGTCTGCCGGCGTCAATCCCTTGGCCGCCAGCGATTCCGTCACCTGCGACTCCTCCAGCAGGCCAAAGTTGCGCTTCTGCTTGTCCGTCAGCCGGTCGTTGCCCAGGCCTGACTCGATCAGGATGATTTTGCCGCCGCCTTCCACCAGAATCGGATCCGCCCGCAGCGGTATCTGGTTGAGATCGTTGTGCGGATAGCGCTTGCTCCAGAGCGGTTTGGGAACCACGCCAAACATCGCGCCTCCGTCAAGCTGCGTCAGCCCTCCCCGCAGCCACGTCAGGGAAAATGCGCCTGCCTGCATGTTCGTCAATTGCATGGTACCAGCCTCCTCGTGTTTTTGCGCAAATGCGGGAAGCGTGAAAGAGCACCCCGTACAGGGTGCCCTACTGTTTTTCTGCTACGCTGACCGTGCGTGTGGCCGGAGACATTTCCAACAGAACGTCACTGGACACCGCCTGGACCGCCAAATCCGAGTCGTGGCGTTTATGGCTGAGCACAAGCTGCGCGACCTTCTCGCTTCCGCGGTATATGCTGATCAACGTTTGCAGCGGGTTGGCGCTTCCGCCGGCAATCACCTTAAACCCCGGGGCAATCGTGAACGTCCAGCCCTCCACTTCCACCACCCGCTCGGATGAGTAGAGAAAGTGCCGTTTTCCCAGCAGTATGCCATTGTGATTCATCAAGGCGAGTGCCCCCATTCAACTGAATTTGAACAGCGTACTTTCATTTTGCAAAAATTCATGTCCAAATGAAAGTCTTTCGACAAAAGATCCCATAACCCGACAACAGGCCCCTTCCATGCGAAAGCAGGGCGCGTCCCTCAAATCAATCTGCCGATGAGCGCTCCCTCGTAAATTGCCCGCTTGGCGTCAAGCTCTCCCGCCTCCTTGGCGCCCCCGATGAGGTGCACCGGCAGCCGTCCTTTCAGCGCTTCGTACAAGCGGTTGTCCGGGGTGCTGCCCGCCGCGATCACCACCGTGTCCGCGGGAAGGAGCCGCTCTTCGCCGGCGTGGACGATGCGCACGCCCTCCAGCGTAATCTCCTTGTACTCCACCTGGGTCAGCATCTCGACGCCGTGCCGCTTGAGATTGGCCAGCACCGCCCAGCGCGTCGTCCTGCCCAATCCGGTGCCCACGTGCCGACCGCGGCGGAGCATCCGCACCTGTCTGCCGCTCTGCTGCAGGCGATGCACCTCCTCGGCGCTGAGAATGCCGTACTCCAGCAGGTAGCGGGCGGTCTGCGGCGAGACGCTGTCGTCCTGGACCAGCAGGTGGGAAAGGTCGCAGGCGATGCCCCCCGCCCCGATGATCACCACGCGCCGCCCGACATCCGCCTGCTTTTCAAACACGTGAGCGTAGCTGACCACGTGCGGCAGATCAATGCCGGGAATCTCCGGCCGCCGCGGGATGACGCCCGTGGCCACCACCACCTCGTCAAATCCTTCGGCGAGCAGCGCTTCCGCCTGTGCTTCCACGCCCAGCCGGATCTCCACTCCGAGCAGGCCGAGCTGCGTCCGGTAATAGCGGAGCGTTTCGTTAAATTCCGATTTGCCCGGCACCTGCCGCGCGTAATTGAGCTGGCCGCCGATCTGCGGCCGTTTTTCCATCAGGACCACCTGGTGACCGCGCTCTGCCAGCACGCGGGCCGCTTCCAGTCCGGCCGGTCCCGCTCCCACGACGGCCACCCTTTTCGCGACGGGGGCGGGGGACAGCCTCCATTCCTCTTCCCGGCCGGCCGCCGGATTGACCAGACAGGACGCCGTTTTTCCCTCGAACACGTGATCGAGGCATGCCTGGTTGCAGGCGATGCAGGTGTTGACTTCGTCAAAGCGCCCTTCCCGGCTCTTGCGGATGATATCCGGGTCGGCCAAAAGGGGGCGGGCCATGGAAACCATGTCGCAGCAGCCGTCCCGCAGAATCGCTTCGGCGTGGCGCACGTCGTTGATGCGGTTGCTGGCAATGACGGGAATCGTCACCGCTTCCTTCACGAGGCGGGCCACCCACACATACGCGCCGCGCGGCACCATCATCCCGATCGTCGGCACCCGCGATTCGTGCCACCCGATCCCGATGTTGAGGGCGTCGGCCCCCGCCTCCTGCAGCATGCGGGCAAACCGCAGCGTCTCGTCCATCGTCGTGCTGTCGGGGATCAAGTCCAGCCCGGACATGCGAAAGATCACCGGATAATCGGGGCCGACCGCCTCCCGGACGCGTCTCATCACCTCCACGCCGAAGCGGGCCCGCCGTTCAAAGTCGCCGCCCCACTCATCGTCGCGCACGTTGGTGACCGGTGAAAGAAATTGATTGATCAAGTATCCTTCGGAGCCCATGATTTCCACCGCGTCAAAACCGGCTTTCCGCGCCCGCACCGCGCCGTCGGCAAACGCCTGCACCGTCATGTCGATTTCTTCGCCGGTCAGCGCACGCGGCCTCGTCCGATTGATCGGCGCCTGCAGCGGTGATGGCGCGACCGGCTCCAGGCCGGTGGCTTCCCGATAAGCGTAACGCCCGGCGTGAAAGAGCTGCAGGGCGATTTTGCCTCCCGCCTGATGCACGGCTTCGGTGATCACCCTCAACGGCCCGATGTGCTCATCCCGACAGACGCTGCAATACTGCTCGCCCATACCGCCTTCCGGCCGGACGGCGGCCCCTCCGGTGACGATCAGGCCTGCCTCCCCACGGGCCCGCGCCGCGTAAAACGCAGCCAACCGCCGCACGCCGCCCTCCAGCTTTTCCAGCCCAACGTGCATGGAGCCCATCATGATGCGGTTGGGCAGGGTGATCCCCCCGATGCGAATCGGTTCCCAGACGCGTTTTGTTTCCATTCGTGCCCCCTCCTGACAAATCGAATGAATGCTCATTCATTTTGGTTTCCCATCATTTCGGCGGGCACGGCCGGTTTTCCTGCTCGCTCCGGCCTGTTTACAGCCGGAGCAATCTGCCCAGGTCGGCCGCGAAGCGATCCAGGGCCTGCCGACACCGTACGTTTGCTTCATTCGTTTCCGGCCCTTCCACCACGAAGTGAAAATCGAGCGTCACGCCGCGCTCGGCGGGAACGCCCGGCTTGAGACAGCGCCGCTTTTCCGTCAGGGAGACCTCCGGCACGATCGCCCGCGCCCGCTCCCACAGAAGAGCGGCCGCCTCTGCCTCACCCGCTCCGGGATAGGCGATCTCCGCCTCCACTTCGCAGGCGGCACCGTCGGGCAGCGGAAACAGATGCACGGTCGCGAGCGGCTGTTCGGCCTCCTCCGCCGTAGCTGTCACGTACACCGTGATCTCCCGCGTCTCCTCGTCCTCCAGCAGGGAATGCTCCGTCCGCAGGATCACGTCACGGATCACCCCGTGGCCCGAGAGTGCTTGATCCAATGCTTCCATCATGCGCTGCAACACAAACATGCTCCTCCTGTCTTGCTGTGGCTCTTTCCTCTGCAGTATATCACGCCCGCCCGGGCAGCGGAAAACCCCTTCACGAGGAAGGGGTCGGGGTATTCTTGACGTTTTTTTGGTTCACGAACTCCGTCAGCCAGGCGCGCCGGACTTCTTTATTGGGACAAAAGGCGAGGACGTAGCTCTCACCGCGCATGTACTTTTCCTTGATCCACTCTTTATGCTTCCGGAAAAACGCCTGCTGAAAGTCGATCGGCATTTGTTGATACTCTTCCAAGGCTGAGGGGTTCTGGAGAAAAAAATCTTCATCGTAAATGATTTCTTCGTTTTGTTGGCGGCTGATCAGGTATACGAACGCGATCACCAGAAACAGGTTGACTAAAAAAATCGTCATCCAAATCCCTCCCGTCAGCATATTGTCTGAATGATCTGTCTTATCAGTATATTATTATTCTACCATGGTTTTGGTGTTTTTAAACCACCTTGTGCGTTTATTTTGCAAAAAAACTTTTTGTGTGCCGAAAATGGCATCGTCTTCCGCCAGCAAAAAACACCCGGTCTCCCGGGTGTTTTTCTGCTTGGTATTGACGTGGTATTGTGGTGACTACGAACTGCTGATCGGCTTGCCGGACGGATCGACAGTTGTCGCTTCCTGCTGCTGGCCGCTTCCCGGCGGCGCGATGTCCGGCGGCGGAGTGGTTCCCGTCGCCGGCGCAGGCACGGGATTGGACGACGGCGTGCCTTCCTGTCCCGTCGCCGGCGGAATAATGTCCGGCGGCGGCGTTGCACCTGTTTCCGGCTGCGGCTCGGTTTCGACCGGTGCCGGCTTGGATGGCGTTTCCGCGCTCGGCTTCGGCTTGGCTGGCGGGGTCGCCGGCGCAGCCGTCTCCACCGTCGCGGTTGTGCTCTTTTTGCGCGGTTTGCTGCTGACGGTCACCGTCTCCTCGGCGCTTTCCAGTACGGGGGAGTCGTTCAACTGGGCGACGACACTTCCCGACAGGCCCATTTCCGTCTGCAGGGCGGTTCGGATGGCGTTCAGGTTTTCCCTGGGCAGGTAGGTGTACCCGCCTTTCCAGTACGCCCCGTTATCCAGCGTGACCAGGGAAGAGGAGTTGAACCCCTTGAAATCGTAGGCGAGCCCCTTGATCTGCTCTTTGGACAGATCGGTATGGATGTGCTTCGCGCCTACGTCCATGATTTTGAAGATTTTCGTCAAGCCGTCCAGCGAAGTGGTCTTGTCCACGACAGCGCGGATGACCTCCTGCTGGCGCCGGTTGCGGTCAAAGTCGGTGGAAAAGTATTTGGTGCCGCGGTTGTCGTGCCGATGGCGGACGTAGCCCAGCGCCTGCTCGCCGTTCAAGAGCTGCAGGCCGGGCTCCAGGTTGATGTGAGTGCCGTCCGTCGGATCGTCGTACACCAGCTTGCGGTCGACGTTGACCTCAATGCCGCCCAGCTCGTCGATGACCGCCTTGAAGCCTTCAAAGTCGACTGCGACGTAGTGCTGGATCGGAATGCCCAGCAGTTCCGTCAGCGTCTTTTTCGTCAGCGAAATGCCGTCTTCCGTCGGCGTTTGGTTGTTCCGCTCCGCCTGCCGGCGCTCCGCCTCCCCGTTGGCGTAGACCGCGTTGATTTTATGGTAGTCCCGGTACCCCGGAATCTTTACCCGCGTATCCCGCGGGAGCGACACCATGGTCACTTTTTTCGTCTCCGGGTTGGCGACGGCGACGATCATCACGTCCGTATTCATCGTCCCTGTCTCCGGGCGCGTATCCCGGCCGAGAATGATAAACGACAGCGGCTTGTCGGAATGGTAGGTAGGGTCCGTGTTTGAAGCCAGCGGCGCAAAGTCGTCCTGCGGTTGTGTCACGGTATCCAGCGTCTGATCGATCTTCCAGTAAACCGCGCCGGCCGCGCCGCCGATCATCAGCAGCATGAACAAGCTGAACAAAAACAGCCGCCTGCGCAGTCTGCGTCGGCGCGCCGGCTTTTTCTTCTGCGCGGAAGCGCGCGTTCTTGCGACAGTTTCAGGCATATGTATCGAACTCCTTGTTTGCTTGGGCAAAAGTTGTGAAAAGATTGAAAAAAACAAGAAAAGTGCTTTTCGACAAGAAGCACCGCATATTTCTTCCTAATAGTAATACTCTGACTTCGGTATTATACCACATCTCTGTCCGTTTTTGTAGAAAAATGTTACCATAACGTGAAACTCCCCCGATCGGCTGTCGATGGGGGAGCGGTTCCTTTTGAACAATTGGATGGATTTATTGACGCCCCTGCGGCGCCTGGCTGAACCCCTGGACGGGGCCTTCGGGCGGCTTCTGCGTCGAGCGGTGCGCGTCTCCGCCGTGCCGCACGCGGCTTTCCTGCTTGCCGTTCAGATCGTTGGACTTCTTTTCCATGTACACTCCTCCTCACTGAAGCTACCGGATAGTGTACGTCACACCGCCGCGTCTCATTCCCGGCCGACGGCATCCCGCGCTTGTGCCGCGTAGGCTGCCGTCCGCTGCCGCAGCGCTTCGTGATCGAGCGGCAGCGAGGCGGCCGCCCGTTCCGCCACGGCCACGCCAAAAGCCGCCTGCTCGGCGAGCGATTCGGTTTTTCCCAGGGCAGCGAGCACGCCCGCCGCAAACGCATCCTTGGCGGTTTCGCGCAGTGAGCAATCGGGCTGCGGCAGCCAGAGCGACTCCGTCTGCCGGCACAGATACAGGCCGTTTTCGCCGCACAGCACCATCACCTGCTCGACTCCCTCGTTGAGCAGCAGGCGGGCTGCCGCTTCCGCGCCATCGGCCGAGGCCGCGGGCTTCCCCGTCAGCACTTCCAGCTCGTCCGTGCCAATGACGATCAGCTTGACGCCGTTCAAAAGCCCCCGCCACCGCTCCGCTTTTTTCACGGAGACGGGATCGGCCGCGACAGGTTTGCCCAGGCGCTTCCCTTCCTCCACAAAACGGCGGATGACCGGCTGCGGCAGGTTGGCGTCCAGAAACAGGCCGGATGCGTGCTGCAGCCGCTTCACGCCGTCCTCCACCATCTGCTCCGTCCACGCCTCGTTCACCGCCATGTCGGAGATGGCCGCGAGCAGTTCGCCGTCGGCGGCGCGGATGGCCAGATAGCGCCCCGTCCTGCCGCCGGGAACGCGGACCATCCCGTTGGTCGCCACGCCGCTCTGCGCCGTCGTCTGGCGCAGCCATTCCCCTTCCGCATCTTCGCCGACCAGCGCGAACAGCAGCACTTCTTCTCCCAGCCGCGCCAGGTGGTCAGCCACGTTGCGCGCCACTCCGCCCGCCGTCTGGCGTACGGTGCCCGGATTGCTCGTTCCCGGCAGCAGTCCGGCGGATGTGATCCCCTGCACGTCCACGTTGGCTCCCCCTGCGCACACCCAGTATTCCTTCATGCTTCCCAGCATTTCAGCAGCCCTCCCTCGTCGCCATTCCCTGTCTGAATGAGTTCCCTTACTCATTCGACACCATCCTGTTTTTCCCTACCGGAGATGGAATGGGCGTCCGCGTGCACGTGTATGCCGAGTCGGCATATGATCGGTGTTCAGTAGTGACGGCCGCCGCAAACAGTGCTACATTTAAGAGCAAAAACGATCACGGAGATGACCCTATGAGTGCCCATACCGGCAGTGTTAACGCTTCTGTGGCGGTACATGCCGCTCCCACGGTGTACCGCATGTTGTTTGCGATCAGCCTCGTCCACCTGCTGAACGACAGCCTGCAGGCGGTCATTCCCGCCCTGCTGCCTGTTCTCGAAGCCAACCTGGCCCTGACGTATACCCAGGTGGGCATGATCCTGCTGGTAATGAACCTGACGGCCTCCGTTCTCCAGCCGGTCGTCGGGTACATTTCTGACCGCAAGTCGCGGCCGTACATGCCGCCGGTCGCCCTCCTGATCTCCGGGCTCGGCATGCTGGCGCTGGCCCTGGCCAGCAATTACTACGTCGTGCTGCTCGCCGTCGCCTGCGTCGGCATCGGTTCGGCCGTCTTTCATCCGGAAGCCTCGCGGGTCGCCCACCACGCCTCCGGCTCCCGCCGGGGATTGGGACAGTCCATTTTTCAGGTGGGGGGCAATGCCGGCCAGGCGCTCGCGCCGCTGATGACCATTTTGATCTTCAAACAGTTGGGCCAGCCGGGCGCGATGTGGTTTCTGGTCCCGGCGGCTGCCGCCAGTGCGGTGCTGGTGTACGTCGCTCTCTGGTACCAGGGACAGCAGCGCGCCAAAAAAGCGGTCGCCGCGGCCATCGCCTACACCCACCGCAACAAGCGCCTGGTCGCCCTGGGCCTCTTGGTCCTGATCGTCAGCATCCGTTCCTGGATGAATGCGGGCTACCAGAGCTTCTACCAGTTTTACCTGATGGACACCCGGCACATGAGCTATGACAGCGCGCAGTTCTGCGTGTTCGGCTTCCTGCTCGCGGGCGCGATCGGCACCTTTTTGGGCGGCCCGATTGCCGACCGGTTCGGCAAACGCAACCTGCTGATCGTCTCCACGCTCGGCGCTCTGCCGCTGACGCTCCTGACACCGTACGTGTCCGGTTTCTGGATTTATCCTGCCTTGTTCCTCAGCGGTCTGGTCATGCTGTCCAGCTTTTCCGTCACCGTCGTCTACGCCCAGGAACTGCTGCCGGGACGCATCGGCACCGTCTCCGGCCTGATCATCGGCCTGGCCTTTGGCATGGGCGGCATGGGCGCGCTGGTGCTCGGGTACCTGGCCGACCTGTACGGCATTACGTCCGTCATCACGCTCTGCTCGCTCATGCCGCTGATCGGCGCCCTCGGCCTGCTTCTGCCCAAGGATCAGACCCTGCGTGCCTGGGCGCGCGGTGAACAGTGAGCGCGGGACACGAAAGCGGCGCCGCAAAAGCGAAATCCCCCGGGGTGTTCAGCCCTCGGGGGATTTTTTCTGCTGTGATGCGGGTTACACGGGAACGCTGGTGGTGACGCCCAGCAGTTGGGATACAGCCGGCGGATACAGCTCGGGTGTCCCGTACAGACACCAGGTGCCGTCCTTGGTTTGGCCGATCAGCCCGGCGATCGTCCAATGGGGCGCCAGCGCGTCGGCCGCCTCTGCGGCAAGCGACAGCCGGATCGTTTCGCCGCCCGGCCGTTTCGCCAGCCAACCGTCTGTTTCCCGGCCGATCAGCACGAGGTGTTCCTCCGCCACCTGCTTGGGCCCGTCAGCGCCAAACAGATGCTGGTGCGCCTCTTTTTCCAGGAGGCCGCGCAGGCGGTACGCCTCCGGCAGCGCCTCTTTCAACTCGCCGAACAGCGGCTGCATGGCGGCGGCAATCGCCGTGCCGTACTGCTTGTCCAGCCACTTGAAAAAGGCCATCAGCACCGACAAGAGGTTGCCGGCCAGCGTCTTGGTCGCCGCGTCCACGCGGGTAAAGATGTCGTGGACGAGGAAGTACGCCACGTCTTCCTGCCGAAGCTGCTCCCAGGAAAAGGACGGGCCAAACGCGCTGCGGACAAAGGTGCGGAAGTTGCTCATCGCTTCGTCGTACTTCTTGACCGTCGCTTCCGACTTGCCCTCGGTCATTTCCACCACAAAGCGGTTGATGTCGGCCAGCCGCTCCGGCTGCACCGTATAGACGCTCTCCGGCAGTCCTTCAATCAGGGGACGGCTGAGCAGGTTGGCCACGTGCAGGGTGTCGTTCGGCAGCGCCAGCCGCGGCTTGAGCGTATCCAGGTGGATGAGCCGGGCCAGACCCTGGCCGGACTGGCCGTCCCGCTCCAGGTGATCGATCAGTTCCCGGAGCTTGTGTTGCAGCGGCTCGCTTGCGGAGGCGGCTGCCAGCGTGGGAGCCAGACCGTCCAAGGCTTCATGCGGGGTCACGAGCCACTTTTCCGTAAAATAGGCACGCATCGCCCACTGCAGAACGTTGGACGGCAGCATCGGCTCGCTGGTGACAAACAACGTGCCTTTCGCCAGCTTGGAACCGGTGGACGTCAGCACGCGAATCTCTTCCTCGGCGGCTTCGCCGGGAAGCTGCAACAGCGACGCCACTTCGTCAAGCTGCGCCGGATAGCCTTCCACCCATGCCGTTTTGTCCTGCAGGATCACTTCGGCCTGCACCTCGTACAGCTCCAAGAGCGCATCTTTGAGCGCCGGAAAGAGATGCTCTTCCTTGCGCGGGGCGTACACCCAGATTTCCCGGCTGCCTTCCCGCTTTTTCAACTCAAACGCCCGCTGCGAATCGATCGCCTGACGAAGCCGGTCCATGTCCGGAATCGCGTAGATGCGCCGAGTCAGGCCGGCGCTGCGGCTGCCGCCCTCCGACTCGCCAAAGGCGACGATGAATCGGTACAGCGAGGTGGTGTAGGTGCGCTTTCCGGAGTCGGCCGCCGCTTCCGCCACTTCCGGATGTTCGCCCAACCACTCCACCAACGCGGGCTTTACATGCGGCTGCAGGATGATGCTGCCCGAGAACAAAAGATCACGGAGCCCCAGATTGAGCAAACGGCCCACAATGATCTGGCCAGGCTGCATGTTCAGGGGGCTGGTTCTCAGCACATAGCGCGTCTCGCCGCTGAGCGGATGGCGGACCGTCAGCACGTCCCGTTCCACCTGCACGATCTCGTAGGCGTTCAGGTGCAGGCGGGTGAAGGAGCGGCGCAGATCCGGGTCCATCCGGCGGCCGTGCTGCTTCAGGTAGCTTTCCAGCACGGTTTCGCCGTTGGTCTTGACGTCAAGGACGAACCAGTTGAAAAAGTGGGCCGCCCACTCCGGCTGCATGACGCTCTCATCCGACAGCCCGACGTCCGCGGCAAAGCGCTCCCGTGCCTTTTGAACCGTTTCGCTGCTGACCTGGCCGGCGACGAAGTGGTTCAGCCGTTCCACCCAAGCTGCGTACTCCTTCTGCAGCTTTTGTTCGTGTCGGCTGCGCAGCTCCGTGATTGGCGTCACGATCCCACAGCATTTTTTGTATTTTTTCCCGCTTCCACAGGGGCAAAGATCATTTCTTCCTACAGACATAAGGGGTTTGGATCTCCTTTCATTCCCGCCGCGGCATGCGCGGGGAATCTAGCGCAATCCCCCTATATATACCGCATTTCTTATCAGGTGTTCAAGTGTTCTCGTTTCGGTCATGAGCGATGCCCGCCTCTGCGGACGACTCCCACTGGGCGATAAACTGCTCCAGCCGGTTTATCAGCGCGACGATGCGCTGCTTTTCGCTCATGCAGTCGGCGATGGCGGAAAGCTGATTCGCGGCGAACAGTTCCACCACTTCCCGTTCCATTTCCTGTAGGCGAATCCGATAACGCGCGATGATCTTGCGCAGCAAGGAAAACCTCTGCTCAAACCGGATCATGGCCTCCAGATCGCTCATTGCTGTTCGGTAGCCGCCAGCACTTGCTGAATGCCAAGTGCGATCTGCTCGTTTTTATGTTTCTCTTTCATCAGCACTTCTATCGCCTGCATGTTGCTTTGCTGAAAATGGGCCACCACTTCCTGGGCCATCTCCGCACTGCGCGCCTCCAGGCGTCCCAGCGCCTGGCGAAGCAGTTGCTGCACTTCTTCAAGAACCGATTGGTTTTGTACGGTATTCATGGACAGTTCCTCCTCAAAGTGAAGTTGCTCGTGTACTTCGTGATGGTGGTGTGTTTCGCTTCGTTCGCGCTGCTCCTCGCGTCCCTGCTGCACGTCCGTGGACTGCGGCCGGGAAGCGCCGGACAGCCCCGCGTCTATCGTACCGGCGGCTGTTTGGCCTGCTTCTGCCGGATCTGCCTCCGGCTCCGCTTCTTCCGCTGTCTCCACGGCTGCGGCCGCTTCCAGACCGGCATGCTTTTCCTCTTCGTCGCCGTCGCGGGCGATTATGTACAAGGTCTCGCCGTCCAGACGAAACCGGTCGTCCAGCGCCGGCAAAAACATCGCGTCGACCGCCACGCCCGCTTCCTGCTCCAGAAAATGGTGAACGGAACGGGCCGCCACCTGGGTGATGCCGTTGGCGCGGCAGAACGCGTACACCTGGTCGTTGGCCAGCGTCCACTCCGCCAGAAACCAGCGGGCATCGCCCTGGTACTGGACGAAGCGGGGATCCCGCTCCAACTGCAGCATGCGCATGATCTGATTCCAGCCGAACTGGGTCTGGCGGCGAAGCTCCGCCGCTATTTGTTCCAACGTTTTGGGCGTATGGGTATCACGCACAAAACGGTACGCCAGATCAAACAGTTGATGGGGCTGGTAGGTCAATTCGATGATCGCCTCGGAACGCCCAACCCGCACCGGTGACTGATCCATCCGCAGCACCTTGGCGAGCAGGGCGCTGCCGTCCATGCCGAAGCCGGTTATCAGCCCGCTCGCTTCCAGACGGGAACAGATCTCCTCGCGGGGAAGGGAGCGTTCGCCAGACCGAAACACCTTTTTGATGATACTCGACAGGGTATAGGTTGGCCGTTTCATAAACTTACTCCTTCTACGCTATTGGCAATGGTCTGCCAAGCAAATGGGAATCAAGATGGGTATTCGACACCTGCGGGAAAAATCCTACTGCGGCCAAAAGTGATTGTCTATTCGGTCTGTTTCAAAAATGAAAAAAACGAGCGGATCCGATCCGCTCGTCAGTGTGTAGACAAAGTAACTGCTGAGGGGAGAAGCACGTTTCCGGCATCCGCTCCGTGCTTTCCCCACCGAACACAAGCTAACGCTCGCGTTCGGCGGGGCCCAGTTTACGCCCAGCAAGGAAGCACAGACTGCACGCTCCGCACCTCCGGCTTGCGCAAGCGGCAGTCGCTTTTGCCTGACTCGTCGATTTTAATAGCCCCGCCACACCTTTCGCCTCAAGGCGCCGGCGTAGGCCCACTCCTCGTCCCCCATCTCGGCCAGCGCCTGGCCCAGGGCGTTCATCTTGCTGTCGATCTGGTCGAGATAGTGGAACAGTACGGCTGTGGGCGTCTTGCCGGAGACGGCGCTGCCCCACCCGTTTTCCACATCGCCGTGATGGCTCAGGATGCAGTGCTTCAGGTGCAGCACTTCGGGATCTCCGAGGGGAATTCCCCGCTTGCGGCAGATGCCGCTGACGATCTCCGCTCCCATCACCAAATGGCCGATCAACTGCCCGGGGGTGGTGTAGTCGGGCGCGATCGGGTCAGACAGCTCGTACAGCTTGCCGATGTCGTGCAGAATGCACGTGGCGTACAGCACGTCCCGGTCCACCTGGGGGTAGAGCGGCAGCAGCCGCTCGGCCGCGGCCAGGAGCGAGACGATGTGCTCCAGCAAGCCGTGGTAGTAGTTGTGGTGCATGCGTACACCGGCCGGATAGCAGCGCAGGCGGCCGCCGATCTCTTCGTCGGCGAGCGCCTCCGTCACGATCGCGCGCAGCGTCTCGCTTTTGATCCCGCGAACCGCCTGCTGCAGCTTCTCCCAAAGCTCGTCGGCGGGGATCGGCGAGACCGGCACCAGCGACTCCATCAGCACTTCGTCGGACGGGGACGCGAGCCGCACCCGCTGGATGACCAACTGCTTTTTCCCCCGGTAGACCTGCACCGTTGCGTCGATTTTGATGACGGATTTCACCTGGATGGCTTCCTTCAGTTCCGGGGTGACATCCCACAGTTTGGCGGCAATCGTGCCGGAGCGGTCCCCCAGCTCCAGGTTGAGGTATTCGCTCTGGTTGCTGGCGACGCCCACCTCTTTGCTCTTTACCAGACAAAACGTGACAACCCGTTCTCCCTCTTGATAATCAAGCAGATATCTCATCTGTTTGCCCTTCCTCGTCTATTTTTTGCGAAACAGGGTTTCTTCGATCTTGCGCACCAGTTTTTTGCCGACCAGCTCGTCAGCCGATTTGACCACCTTGGTAATCACTTGCAGCAGATCCTCTTCCCCGTTCCAGTGTTCGCGCACGATCGCCTCGTCCACGTCGACGAGGATGCGCCGCAGCGCGTACACCGCCAGCACGACGTCATCGAGCAGTCCGAAGGTGCCCGTCAAGGCTTCCGGAATGAAGTCGATCGGCGTGATGAAATAGGCCACGGCAATCCCGGCCACCGCTTTCGCCTGAACGCCGACGCGCTTGTCCAGCAACAGCCGTGCCAGCAGCACGAACAAATCGGGTGCCAGCAGGATGTACGCGGCTGCCTTTTCGCTGCCTCCCTTTTCACGAATGAAGGCCTCGATCTTCGCCCGCAGCTTGTCGTAAAAGCGCTGGTGCTGCTCCGGCAGTTTCACCGGCACCGGCTCGGATGGCCGCCGGACGGCGGGCATCCGCTCGTCTCGCAGCCGTTCGTCTTGATGGCGCTGCTCTTCGTTCATGGCAATTCCTCCCGTTTCGTTTTTGCGGCCGCCTTGCGCTTGCGCCAGTAGGACCAGAAGGCGATGACGGCAAGCAGGGTCAGGAAGAAGACTGCCAGGTTGCGCGCGATCAGCGCGAACAGTTCCTCCCAGCGCTCTCCCAACTGCCAGCCGACAGTGACGAACAGGGCGCTCCAGAACAAGCCCCCCGTGTAGGTATACAGCATGAACGTCGGAAACGGAAGCCGGGTGATGCCGGCAAAATAGGCGGTAAACTGGCGGACGCCGGGAATGAAGTAGCCGAGCGGCAGCGCCCACTTGCCTACGCGGTTAAACCAGTCTTCCGTCTTGCGGTAAAGCGCGTAGCCCAGGCCGAGTCGCTTCCCGTACCGCTCGACAAAGGCGAATCCCAGCGTCCTGCCGATCCAGTACGCCGTGGTCATCGCCGTTATGGACCCCAGAAAACAGACGAGAAACGTGGGGACGTACTTCAACTGGCCGGTGGAGACGAGAAACCCGGAAAAGACCAGGAGCGTTTCCTCCGGCAGGGGCATTCCGAGAATTCCCAGAAAAAACAGGCCAAACAAGGCGCCGTACCCGTATTGCGAGATGTATCCGCCAAAAACTGTTACGATTTCATTCAAGATGTTTTCACCACATTTCGAGCTTGTCCCCTCTTTCCATTCATTATGCCAAAAGAAAAGGCGGGGGACAAATGGCTGTGATTCATTTCCAAGGAGGGCGGGAGCAGCTTCTCGGACAGTGGTTGGCCGCGCCCGGCACGCGCGCTGTTTTGCTGGAAAGATTTTTTCGATGTGCATCAGACAGAGCGCCCGCCCGCGCCACAACAAGGGTTTGACGCCTTTTTTTTGGCCCGTTGTCAAAAAATGACGAATTTTAAGGGTTCGCGCCGTGGCTTTCCCACTCTCTTTTCGATATAATGAGTGGGAGTATGGAAATGGGATAAATGAGGGACAAGCCAGCATGTGGAAAAAAATCTACCGCAAGTTGAAATACGAGTACTACAAGCTGATCCGGATGAAAGGGGCGCCCTCTTTTGTCGCCCGGGGATTCTCCGTCGGCATTTTTGTTGAGTTCATCACCCTGCCTACCTTTGGTCTGGCGTTTCTCCTGCTGTTTCCGCTGGTAAAGCTGTTTCGCTGCAGTTTGCCCGCCGGATTGATCGGCTTCGTGATCGGAAAAATGATCCTGCCAATCTTCATGGTGCTGAATTTCAAACTGGGCTACTCCATCATCGGCAGACCGCTGCATGAACATCTGAAGCACAACAACGAGCCGTGGGCGAACTGGATCGCCTGGATGAAGGAAAAAGGGCTCGCCTATTTTACCGGCAGCGCAATCATGGGTCTCGTCGTCGCCGTCGGCAGCTATTTCCTCGTCTACTCCGCCCTGCAGTGGTACCGGCGAAAGCGGGCCCGCCGCTCACTTGCCAAACGGCAGACACCGTAAGCCGGAGAGCGGGGCGCGTCCCCCCAAAGCGGGATGGATCCGAAAAAAACAAGACCGGTTCCGACAGTTTTGTCGACCCGGTCTCTTTTTTTGACGTTGACGGCAGCCGGCTGGCGCAAGCGGGCCGTCAATCGAAGCGCTTTGTCACAGGGTTACGCGAAAAAGCCCTTTTCCCGCAGTTGTTCCATGATTTCGGCAACGGTCAGGTTTTGCTGCAGCAGATTCATGGTAACGTCCACCTGCTCGTGAGACAGACCGTTAGCCCACAGGCTTTCGCGGATCAACACGTCGTTGGGACGGCGGAAGTAAGCCTGCAGGGTCCGCAACACGCGTCCTTCCAGAGACGTTTTCAGCATCAGTTCTGTTGTCGACATCTGTTCCACCTCTTTCCTAAAGAGATCCGTGCATACCTTCTATTATCGTACAAACAGGGCGAAGAATCAACGACTTCCCCTTTTCTCCTGCCTTTTCTGGCCGATGCGCGGCCGCGAACAGACAGCCGCCGAACGGAGAGGCACCGACGTCCGCGGTGATTCCACTGCCCCCTGCCTAAATTTCCGGCATCGGACGCCGCTTGTGTTCGGAGATCCGGTGCAGGTAATCGATCCGCTTTTTGGCCTCCGGGTCCGTCTCGCCCGTGATCAGCAGGCGGTCCAGATCTTCGTACGAAAAGCCCATCTCCTTCTCGTCCGTCTGCCCTTCCCACAGGTCGGCGGACGGCGCTTTGGTCAGGATGGACTCCGGCACCCCCAGTTCGCGCGCCAAAATGCGCATCTCGTGCTTGGTCAGGCTGGCCACCGGATTGATGTCGGCCAATCCGTCGCCGCCCTTGGTCATGTAGCCGACGTGGATTTCGCTGCGGTTGCAGGTATCCACCACCAGATAGCCCTTTTGGTTGGCGATCGCGTACAGCGTGGTCATGCGCAGCCGCGCCTTGGTGTTTCCTTTGGTTTTGTCGTCAAGGGGAAGCACTTTTTCGATCGCCGGCACGATCGCGTCGTACGCCGGTCCGAGGTCGACGGTCACCAACCGAAGACCGATGGCGTCCGCCAGCTTTTGGGCGTCCTCCGCGTGAACGGCCTGAGAGTACGCCGGCATCCACACTCCGATCACCCGCTCCCTGCCCAGCGCCCGTACGCAGAGAGCGGCGGTTACCGCGCTGTCAATGCCGCCGGAGATGCCCACGACAGCGCCGCCCAGCCCGGGTCCGTCAATCTGCTCGCGGATAAAGGCCACGCGCTTTTCCAGATCTTCCTTCACATGAGCCTGGTAGTGAGCCAGGTGCTCTTGAAACTTGTCCATGCCCAGTACCCCCATCTTCACTGTCTCTTCCCCATCCTACCACGCGGAAATGACTGTGGCAATCGACGGCAAAGAGGTCTACACTAATAACGAGAACAACGGAACACAAGGAGAGAACCGATGATTATCCTCAAGACACCCGAAGAAATCGAACGGATGAGGGCGGCCGGCAAAATTCTCGCCGCCTGCCACCGCGCTCTGGCCAAACGGATTCGCCCGGGGATCACTCCCTGGGAGATCGACCAATTTGTCGAGCAATTTCTCGCGGAACACGGAGCCACTCCCGAGCAGAAAGGGTACCAGGGCTACCCCTATGCCACCTGCGCCTCCGTCAACGACGTCATCTGCCACGGGTTTCCCACAAAGGAACCGCTGAAAGACGGCGACATCGTGACGATCGACATGGTGGTAAACCTGAACGGCTGGCTGGCCGACTCCGCCTGGTCGTACGCCGTGGGGAACATCTCCCCCGAAGCGAAGCGGCTGCTGCAGGTGACGGAAAAAGCGCTCTATCTGGGCATTGAACAGGCTGTCCCGGGCAACCGCGTCGGCGACATTTCCCACGCGATTCAAAGCTATGCCCAGGCGCAGGGCTATTCCGTCGTGCGCGACTTCACCGGTCACGGAATCGGCCAACAGATGCATGAAGAGCCGTACATTCCCCACTTCGGACCGCCGGGACGCGGCCCCCGTCTGAAAGAAGGCATGGTGATCACGATCGAGCCGATGCTGAATGCGGGCAGCTACCACGTCAAGATCGACGAGGACGGCTGGACGGCCCGGACCCGCGACGGCAAGCTGTCCGCCCAGTACGAGCACACGATCGCGATTACCGCTGACGGTCCCGTGATTCTGACTCAACAGTGACGGTTGACCCGGCAGTGACGGCTGCGAAAAAAGCGGCAGCTCCCTGAGCAAGGGGGCTGCCGCTTTTTGGCCTATGGGTTTTGCGTTTAGCGCTGCGCGCTGTTCGCGTAGCGGTTCATAAGCGCTTCCAATTCCTGCACGTCTTTTTCCAGTTCGCGGATGTCCTCTTCAATCAACCGCTTCACATGCTGTTTTTCCCGCAGAATCTTGCGGGTCTGTTCCAGCCTCTGCTTCATGTCGAACACGCCGAGATACACTGCTTTCCCCTCCCCATCCTATGTAAAGGTTCCACCTTACATGATATGAGGAAGTACGCAAATGTTGCCGGATTCTTATACCCCTTTCCATTTCGCCAATTCGGCGCGAAGGCGGTGCACTTCCTGCATCAGGGCCCGTTTTTCCAGGCGCTCAATCTCGCTGTCCAGGTCGGACCCGTATCCTCGGCCGGCAAACAGCGGATCGTACGGATCGTACGCGTCGTGTCCGTACGGCCAGGCCGGCTCTTTCGGCATGATAAACGCGAGCAGCGCGTAAATCAACAGCGGCACGCCGGTGAACACGGTGAGAATCACCACCCCGACACGCACGAGTGTGGGGTCCACCCGTAGGAATTGGGCGATGCCTCCGCACACGCCAAACAGGCGTTTATCGCTGCGGGATCGGTATAAACGTCTTTCCATCATGACATTCCTTCCTCTCTGTATCCGTTTCTGCTGGTACTTCCAAGATACCCGAAAGAAAGGACGCCCAAAACTGGCCCCAGGGGGATTTGTCCTCCGTCCCCGGACGGAGGCCGGCTCCGTCCCGTGAGGCCCCTGTACTTTTCCGGCTGATGGTGCCGCCGGTTTCCTCCGGTCCCTGCCGCATGAAACGGCCTCGTCAGGTCCGCGCTGCGGATGAGGGTCTGGAACCGAACGCCCCCCTACGGGACGCCCGCCAACACCGGAACAGTGGTACGATCGACCGCTCCGGCCGGATGCCGTCTTCCTCTGCCCCGGCTGGGAGCAGCGGGCTAGATCAGCGCCTTGGCCGTCAGCGCTTCGGAAATGCCGATGAAGTATTCCGATTCGCGGCGGATGTGGTTTAACACCGCCAGCGCCGTGGGATTGCTGCGAAACGCCGGACTGGCGGAGCCCATCTGATTCAACAGGCCGATAAACTGCTGGCTCTGCTCCATGGAAAACGTGACCAGCTCCCTGATTTGCCGCATGAGCGGATCGCTCACCCGGTCGCCGGAACGGATGACCGCCTCGATGTAGCGGACATACAGTCCCTGCGTCTGGGAAAACGCCTGCTCCCACTCGGCGAGCGCCTGGACGAACTCCTCCTCCAGATTGGGCACCAGCTCGCGCAGCACGATGGTGTGTTCACTCTCCTGCAGTTTCCAAAAGTCTCCTTCGTCCAAGATCCTTAGCGGCATCTTTTCGTCGTAATGAAATTGCACGCGTACTCCTCCTTTACCACTTTGCCCGGAAGGGTCCACCACAGTCTATGTGACAATGGCGGAAGCGTGCCTTTGCCTCAAAGTGAATCAGACCGTCGGAGTCCGATGGTCTATTCCCTTTTCGGTTGATAAATCGGCCGCGGCCGTTCAAACAACTCGCCCAGCGTGGCGTACCAGTGGCCGGCCAGGCGGCTGACGGGGGAGAAGGCGCCGATGTCGATCCTGCCGTCCTGGTAGAGGGAATCGTCGATGTGGACGTGCACCACCTCGCCGATGATCAGGTCGGCCGCAGCCGGCTCGCCCAGCGTCACGATGCGGTGCAGCCGGCACTCAAAATGAATGCGCGACTCGCCCAGGCGCGGCGGGCGGACGGCGGCGGACGGCTGTTCGGTCAGCCCCAGCTCCGCCACCTCGCTCACCTCCGGCGGGTAGTCGGCGGAGGTCTGATTGACCGCGTCCACGTTGAACACGTCCGCCATGTTGACGACAAATTCCTTCGTCTCTGCGATGTTGCGGGCCGTGTCTTTCATCACGCTGCCCGGCCTGCGTATGACCGCGACGGAAACCAACATCGGATCGATGCTGGCCACGTTGAAGTAGCTGAACGGCGCGGCGTTGACCACGCCGTCTGCGCTGAGGGACGTGACCCAGGCGATCGGCCTCGGCACGACCCCGCCGATCAAGAGCTTGTATTTGTCCTGGCGCCCGATGGCGCTGATGTCGATTTCCATGAGAATCCCCTTTCCTGTTTACTCCCGGGGCGGAAGCCAGCTCGCCATGTAGTCCGGGTCCTCGATGCCAAGCGCCTGGCGCGTCACCCTGAGCGGCTTGAACGTGTCCAGCATGACCGCCAGTTCCCTGGTTTCCGTTTTGCCGATGCTCGCTTCGATCTTGCCGGGATGGGGACCGTGCGGTATGCCCATCGGATGCAGTGTGAGGGAGCCTTCAAAGATCCCTTTGCGGCTCATGAATTGGCCGTCCACGTAGTAGAGCACCTCGTCGCTTTCCACGTTGCTGTGGAAGTACGGCGCCGGAATCGCTTGCGGGTGGTAGTCGTAAAGCCGCGGCACAAAGGAGCAGACGACGAAGTTCTGTCCGGCAAACGTCTGGTGGACCGGCGGCGGCTGGTGAATCCGTCCCGTGATCGGTTCAAAGTCGTGAATGCTGAGCGCGTACGGATAGAGGTAGCCGTCCCAGCCGACCACGTCAAAGGGATGAAAGTCAAACAGGTAGCTGTACAGGACGGACTGCCGCTTGACGCGCACCTCGAATTCGCCTTCTTCCACGTGCGTCTCCAGCCGCTCAGGAACGCGGATGTCCCGCTCGCAATACGGCGAGTGTTCGAGAAGCTGCCCGTGCTCGTTGCGGTAGCGCTTGGGCGGCACGATGTCGCTTTGCGATTCGATCACCAGAAAACGGCTGGCGGCGGACGGCACGACCCGGTACGTGGTGCCGACCGGGATCACCAGATAGTCGCCCTGCCGGTAGGAGATGGTGCCGAAGATGGTCTCCAGCTCCCCTTCCCCCTGGTGGACAAACAGCAGTTCGTCCCCGTCCGCGTTGCGGTAAAAATACGTCATCGGCTCGGTCGGAGCGCAGACGCCCAGCACCACGTCACTGTTGCCCAGGAGGTACTGCCGGCCTGTAACCGGATCGCCCCCGGCCTTCAGGTCAAAGGTTTTGAAATGCTGGTGCCGGAGGTCCGCCTGCTCCACGTACTCCGGCTTCATCTCGCCGCATCGGCGCGTCGCGCGCACCTGCGTCGGCGGATGATGGTGGTACAGGATCGACTGAATGCCGGAGAAGCCTTTGGTGCCCATCACTTGCTCGCGGTACAGCTCGCCGTTCGGCTTGTAAAAGGTGGTGTGCCGCTTTTTCGGCACGTCCCCCATGCGATGGTAAAAGGGCATCCATCCTTCCTCCTTTTCGTGTTTTGCTGAACCTTTATTCGGTGACGACGTTGCGCAGAACGCCCAGCCGCTCCACCTCCAGCTCCACCACGTCCCCCGGCTCAAGCCACGGACAGCGTTCCGGCCCCAGTTCCAGGATGCAGCCGGTGCCCACCGTGCCCGAGCCGATCACATCGCCGGGATAGAGCGGACAATCGGCGGAAGCCCGGGCGATCATCTCGGCGAAGGTGTAGTGGATGTCGGCCAAACGGCCGCGCGAGTACTCCACGCCGTTTACCCTGGCGACCATGGCGAGATCGTACCGGCTCCCACTCCCGCCGGGGATGCGGACGTCTTCCAGCTCGTCGGGAGTGACCAGCCAGGGCCCCATCGACGTCGCGAAGTCCTTTCCTTTCGCCGGCCCCAGCCCCACCTTTACTTCTTCACGCTGCACGTCGCGGGCGCTCCAGTCGTTCAGGATGCAGTAGCCGGCGATGTGCTCCTCCGCCCGCTCGACGGGAATGTCCACGCCCCCTTTGCCGATGACGCAGGCCACCTCCAGCTCGTAGTCCAGCCAGCGCGCCGCCTTGGGCCGCTTCACCGCCGCTTCGGGGCCGACGAAGGCGGCGGCGTTGGAAAAGTAAAAGACGGGAAAGCGGTACCACTCCGGGATCATATCCAGACCGCGGCGGCCGCGCGCCGTCCTGACATGCGCCTCAAACGCGTAAAAGTCGCGAAAGCTGCGGGGGCGGGGCAGGGGAGAACCCAGCACGGCCTGCTCCGCCGGCACCGCGCAGGCAGCCGCGTCCGCCTCGTGGTCCAGCCGCTCCCGCCAGCGCTCCCACTCGTCCAGCAGGTCCAGCACGGAAGCAGGGGCCTCCGGAATCGCCTGCGCGATGTCGATCACGAAACCGTTCCGAAACAAACCCGCCCGCCAGTCTCCCTGCCCGCCGCGACGGTACGACACCAGTTTCACGCACATCCCTCCTCGCCACACCATTGTTCATATGCCTGCGCTTCCGCTTTTTTTTGGCAGCGCCGCCCCTCGCCGGCGCCCCTGTCGGGCTAGGGACGGCACACAAAAAGCCCAGCTTCCCCCCAAGCCGTCCCGACTGCATGCGAAAACAGGGCAATCCGCTGTTGCCAATGCAAGTCAGGACAGGTGTCGGGCGCAAGCTGGGCTCTGTCCGCTACCGAAGAAAACCTTGCGGGCGTTCCCCCGCAGACAGCCAGCCATCGTAAAGTGCTGCCGCTCTTCTCTTGTCTGTCTCTATCCCCATCATAACGGAAACGCTTTCCTTTCGCCAGAGGGAATTGACGGAATCTTGACACTTCTCTGCCGACGCGTACGCTCCCCTCGCCCCTGTGCGCGTCAGGGGAGCCGTACGTCTGTCCGTTTAGTCCCGGTGTCCGAAAACACGAGCCGCCAACTCCTGCATGTCAGCCGGAAGCGGTTCGCTCCACTCCATCGCCCGCCCGCTGCGCGGATGGACAAACGACAGTCTGGCCGCGTGCAGCGCCTGACGGCCGATGCAGGTCCGGCTGCCGCCGTACAGGTCGTCTCCCGCCAGCGGATGGCCGAGATGGCTCATGTGGACGCGGATCTGGTGCGTGCGACCCGTCTCCAGCTTCAGCTCCAGCCAGCTCATTCCGCCGCCCCTCGCCAGCACCCGGTAGCGGGTGACCGCCGGCTGGCCGTCCGGCCGCACCTCGCGCACGATGATCGAATCGTCGCGCAGGCCAATCGGAGCGTCGACCGTTCCTTCCTCCTCGGCCACCTCCCCCTCGACGATCGCCTGGTACCAGCGGTGCAGCGTCCGCTCTTTCTGCATGCGGCTGAACTGCTCGTGGGCCCATTGGTTTTTGGCGACGATCAACAGGCCGGACGTGTCCTTGTCCAGCCGGTTGACAGGGCGAAACTTGCGCCGCTCGCCCCGCTCCCGCCAGTAGGCGACCACGCCGTTGGCCAGAGTGCCGCCCGTGTGCGCGCCGGTGGGATGAACGACGAGTCCCGCCGGCTTGGCGATGACCAGGATGTCCTCGTCTTCGTGACGGATCGCCAGCTCCATCGGCTCCGGCAGCACCGTCTCTTCCTCTTCGCCAGGCACCAGGATGGCCACATCATCCCCCGGCCGCAGCCGCTCCGTGACGAAAACAGGCGTCCCGTTGCGGGTGACCGCTCCCTGGTACTTGGCCCGGACCAGCAGCCGGCGGGACACCCCGAACCGTTTTTGCAGCGCGTCGCGAATGGTCATATCCGCTTCCCGCTCCGTAGCCGTAAACCGAATCAGCTCTTCCAGCATGTCGTCTCTCCTTTGTCGGAAACCCTTCCTGGTCAGTATAGCACAAACGGACGGACAGGACGGTTCAGCCGCCGTCCTGCGGCCCGCACCGTTTTTCTCGCGGGAGAATTGCACACACTAACGTGAACCTATGTGAAAGGAGCGTTCGGATGTTGGGAAAAACGGCGGGAGAAGTGCTGATCGAACTCCTGATCGAGTGGGGAGTGGACCATATTTACGGAATGCCGGGAGACTCCATCAACTCGATCATGGAACCTCTGCGCAAGGCCAAAGACAAGATCCGGTTCATTCAGGTGCGGCACGAAGAGGCGGGGGCGCTGGCGGCGGCGGCTTACGCCAAGCTGACCGGAAAACTGGGCGTTTGCATGGCGATTGCAGGCCCGGGGGCCATCCATTTGTTAAACGGCTTGTACGACGCCAAGCTGGACAGGGCGCCCGTCCTGGCCATCACCGGTCAGGTGGAGACCGATCTGCTCGGTACCGACTACTTTCAGGAAGTGAACCTGGAACGCATGTTTGACGACGTGGCCGTCTACAACCAGCGCATCATGTCGGCCGAGCAGCTGCCGGCTGTGGTCAATCAGGCGATCCGGTCCGCCTACGCGAAAAAAGGCGTGGCGGTCCTCACCATACCGGACGACATCCCCCGGTTTGAGGTGAAGCGGGAAGCCAGGCGGACCAGTTCGCTTTTCGCCAGGCCGCAGATTCTGCCGCAGGCGGCCGATCTGCTGCAGGCGGTCCGGATTCTCGAGCAGGCGCGAAAGCCGGTGATCCTGGCCGGCCGCGGCGCCAGGGAGGCGAGCCAGCCCCTGATCGAGTTCGCGGAAAAAATCGCCGCGCCCATCGTGCTGACGCTGCCCGGCAAAGGGACAATCCCGGACGAGCATCCGCTCTGCCTGGGCGGTTTGGGGCTGATCGGCACCAAGCCGGCCTACGATGCCATGCGGGAAGCCGACACCCTGGTCATGGTGGGCACGTCCTTCCCGTTCACCGGATTTTTGCCGGAAGGGGCGCGGACCATTCACATCGATACGGACCCCGCCCAGATCGGCAAGCGCTATCCGGTCGATGCCGGTTTGGCCGGAGATGCCCGCCAAACCTTGAACTGGCTGGCCAGGGAGCTGCCTGTCAGGACCGACCGGAGCTTCCTTGCGCGCTGTCAGCGGGAAATGAAGCAGTGGTGGGAAAAGATGGACCGGGAAGAGGCACAGTCCGACGTTCCGATCAAACCGCAGCGCGTCATCCGCGCGCTGCAGCAGGTTGTCCAGGACGACGCCGTCTTGTCGGTGGACGTGGGCAACGTCACCGTCTGGATGGCCCGCCACTTCCGCATGACGCGGCAGCAGATGGTCATCTCCAGTTGGCTGGCCACGCTCGGCTGCGGACTGCCCGGCGCCATCGCGGGAAAAATCGCCTATCCCGGCAAACAGGTGATCGCCGTGTGCGGTGACGGCGGTTTCGCCATGCTGATGAGCGATTTCGTCACGGCCGTCAAATACCAACTGCCCATCGTGGTCGTCGTCCTCAACAACCACAAGATCGCCATGATCAAGTTTGAACAGGAAGTCATGGGAAATGTGGAATTCGCGACAGACCTGCACAACCCCAACTTCGCCCGGTTTGCCGACATCTGCGGCGGCGTCGGCTTCCGCGTGGAAAAGCCGGAGGAGCTGCTCCCCGCCCTGCAGCAGGCCGTGTCAGAGAAAAAGCCGTGCATCGTCGATGTGCTGGTCGACGCCCGCGAAGCCCCGATGCCGGCAAAAGTCACCTTTGCCCAGGCAGCCGGCTACGCCAAACACCTGTTGAAAGAACTGTTTGAGGAAGGCAGGCCGGAAGTGCCCGTACCCTGACGGGAGCGCGAACCATCCCCTCCGCGCGGACAAAAACAGGACATCTGTGGGAGCAGCGGGAGAAGCTGAAATTTATACATCCCTGGCTGGCGGACGCCTATCGGGAATTGGCCGCGAAAGGGTGCTAATGTTCACGGTTTCGCGGCCGTGCGGTACCGTTCGGCGTCGATCACCTGCCTGCTGTCGAACATGTGGGCAAGCCGCTCACCCTGTTGTTCCAGCGCAATCCCGTCGATGTGGCGCCGATCCATCATCACCGCCTCGCCCGTGAATTTCAGATACGGGGCCGGCCCCACGCCGCACAGGACGGCAAAGCCCGATCGGACGAGAAAGGCGTACTTGTCGCTGTTCGTCTCCACGCGGCTGCCGTACGGGTAGACGTAAACCGGCGTGGGACCGGTCAGCGGCTCCACTTCCCGTTTCCAGCGCAGCGTGTCCTCCACCAGACTGTTGTAGCTGATCCGCTGCGCGTCGCGGTGCCCGTATCCGTGGGAGGCAAACGACCAGCCGGTTTCCTTCAGCCGCGCGATCACCTTGAGCGCCTCCCGCTTTTCGCTCTCGTAATGCGGCGAGGCTGCGTCCTGGGTGCGGTAGCCGAGCACACCCTCGTAGCCCGTCAGCGCGATCATCCCTTTTGCGCCGCGAAACGAAAAATCGGGATGCGCGCGGACAAACGCGTCCAGAATCGGGACAATCTCGTTGTCATAAGCGATCGACTCGCTTCCCTCCGGGGTGCGCGAATAGGCGGCCACGTTGCCGTCGCCATCCAGCACCAGTTTGTGCACGTTGCCGTTTTTCCGCATGTAGTCGTAGTAGTTCATGTCGTCGATCGAGATGATCAGCGGCTTTTTGTTCTTCGGCAGCCTCAGCTCTTTTTTCACCGGGTGGCGCCGTCCGTTCTCCACGCGTTCCTCGTACAGGTCGCGGATGTCGATCAGGATGTACTGGTTTCGGTACAGCGACTCCACGATCCGCTCAAACTCTGGCACGGTGACAAACCAGTCGCGGTAGCCTTTGTCCATCGCATCCCCGTCGAAGGCCAACGTCGGGTAGGCGATCAGCGGATGAAAAAAGATGTGTTCGACCGGCCCGCGGTAGACGGCCAGTTCCTGCGTGTCCGCCACGGCCGAACCGGGCCGATCCGATGCCGGTCCGGTCTCACCGGGCTGTCGGGATTCCGCGCCCGGCTGGTCGGTGGTCGGCGATCCCGCATGCGGCTGATCCGCATGCGGCCCACCCTCGTCCGGCTTCCTCGCCCCCGTTTCCGTTGGATGGGCATCGGGCTGTTTTGCGTCCGGCTGTCTTTCCTGGCTGTCCCCCGCCTGCGGCGTCTGGCCGCCCGGGCTGACGTTCGCTGCGGGCAGGGGGCTGTCGTCCCGGCCCTGCAGGTTTAGGCCGGCACATCCCGGAAGCAGCAGGGCCGGTACGAGGGCGCAGGCAAGCAGTGTTTGTCTTCCCTTTGACATGTGGGATTCCTCTCCATTCATCCAAATCATACCTGCTATGTAGACGAATGGTGGAAGTTTTTGTTTCCTTTTGGAAAAAGAAAAAACCCCCCTCGTCCGACGAAGGGGGCACCTCGAAACATCCGTTATTTCGCTGCTTTGGCCGCCGCGATTGCCGCCTCGTAGTTCGGGTGTTCACCCACGGCCGGCACGTATTCGGCGTATACCACCTTGTCGTTGGAATCGACGACGAAAACGGCGCGGGAGAGCAGACGCAGCTCCTTGATCACGACGCCGTATGCGAGACCAAACGACAGGTCGCGGTGGTCGGACAGGGTTTGCACCTTGTCGATGCCGGCAGCGCCGCACCAGCGGGCTTGAGCGAACGGCAGGTCGACGGAGATGGTCAGGACGGTCACGCCGTCCAGTTTGGCCGCTTCCTCGTTAAAACGGCGGGTTTGCGCATCGCACACGCCCGTGTCCAGGGACGGCACGACGGAGATGATGCGCACGGTGCCTTTGGAGTCGTCCAGGGTAACCGGCGTCAGGTTGTTGGCCAGCACGGTAAAGTTGGGAGCGGTGTCGCCCACTTTGATTTCCGGCCCCAGCAGGGTGACCGGGTTGCCTTTGAACGTGACCACGCCTTGGCGTTCTACAGTTGCAGTCATGAAATTTTCCTCCTCACCAGAGAATCATATGTACCTACTCATCATACCCTATTTTTCTACCTTTTTCACTATGCCAACAGTAGAATTTTACACCTGGAAGCGGACGTGTTCCTCCGTGCGCTGTTCCACTTTGTCAATGCGTTTCACTTCGTGTTCGTACTCCCAGTTGCTCCTGCGGTTCAGCTCGTGGCAGCGCATCAGCGCGTGATAGAGGGCAAAGTCGAAGCTCACCCGTTTCAGTTCGTACTGCGTGCTCATCGACTGGGGAAGGATCGTGTTGACGATCTCGATCCGGTAGGCGGCCTTTTCCCGCGAGCGGCGGGTCGGCGCGATGTAGCCCATCTGTTTCAGCACAAACCCGTAGTCAAACTCTCCGTTGTCGTCAAAGTCGACCGTCTCGTCCGAGGTGGCCAATAGCTGCAAACACTCGCTTGCGTCCATCCGCTCAAAGCTGGCGGGCTTGGGCAGGGCGAGAACGGAACCGTCGCCGTTGACGAAGTAGATGTGGTCGCGGTAGTGAAACATCAGTTCGTCCTCCGGCATGTCGTCGGCAAACATCCAGTTCGCCGCCGGAATCAACAGCCGCCAGATGTCGGCGGGCGCGGCATGCAGCAATTCCATGGCAGGGCTCCCTCCTTTTCCCTACCATTCTGGGCAAAAAGGCCCGCCCCTATTCTCCCCGGCGGCGCATGAAGGCCCGCCAATCGCCGTCGTCCAGGAAAATGCCTGTCCGTTTCGCATACGCTTCGTCCACGTAGCGATACACGTAGACGCGCCGTTCTTCTCCCGTTGCCGCCAGCCGCGCCGTCACGATTTCGCGTTCGTATTCGTTGCGCGGATCGCCCGGTCCGACATACGTCTCCAGTTCGTCCAGTCCGCGCAGCGCTTCGTCGTACACCTCCGGCGAAAAAAGGAGCACGTCTCCCTTGACCGTTCCCTCCCCTTTTCTCAGCAGGCCGGGATAGCCGGTGGGCAAATGGTAGAGCCGCCCTTTCACTTCCGCCGGCAGGGCGTGATGGGGATACGGCTTGACGTACAGCTCCCAATTGCGGAAACCCTCCAGGAGCGAGCCGTAGACGAAAACGGGCAAACGGTTTGGATTCATCTGGTTTCCCCTCCCATTTTGGAATATGTTCCAGTGAAACATCGTCTGCCATTCGGGAAACTTCCACTCTCTGATAATGGTAAAAAAAACTGATGTTTCCGCACCCGCAATTTTGTATATTTACACTATATATAATTTTCACTTACGATTGCGAGAGAAGAAGGGGGAGAGCACCATGCACAAGCGCAAGATCAACCGGCTGCTGGTCGCCAACCGCGGGGAAATCGCCATCCGCATCTTCCGCGCCGCCACCGAGCTGGGGATTCGCACCATCGCCATCTACTCGGAGCAGGACAACGTCTCCATTCACCGCTTCAAGGCGGACGAGTCCTATCTGGTAGGCGCGGGCAAAGGGCCGATCGAAGCCTATCTGGACATCGACAGCATCATTGAAATCGCCAAGCGCAACGACGTCGACGCCATCCACCCGGGCTACGGTTTTCTCGCCGAAAACGCCGAATTTGCCCGCCGCTGCGAGCAGGAAGGGATCATTTTCATCGGTCCGTCGCCCGACCTGATCGAGGCGTTCGGCGACAAGGTGGAAGCGCGCCGGATGGCGATCGACGCGGGCATTCCGGTGATTCCGGGGACGGCGGAACCGATCGAGACGCTGCAGGACGCGATGCTGTTTGCCAAAGAGCACGGCTACCCGATCATCATCAAGGGGGTGTCGGGCGGCGGCGGTCGGGGCATGCGCATCGTGCGCAGCCAGGACGAGCTGCAGGAAGCGCTGGATCGGGCCCGTTCCGAAGCCCGGTCGTCGTTTGGCAACGCCAAGGTCTACCTGGAGCGCTATCTGGAACAGCCGAAACACATCGAGGTGCAGATCCTCGGCGATTCGCACGGCAACATCGTCCACCTGTACGAACGGGACTGCTCGGTGCAGCGCCGCCACCAGAAAGTGGTGGAAGTGGCCCCCAGCCTGGCGCTGGACGACGAACTGCGCGAGGCCATCTGCCAGTCCGCGCTGAAGCTGATGAAACAGGCGGGCTACAGCAACGCCGGCACCGTCGAGTTCCTGCTGACGCCGGATCGTCGGTTTTACTTTATCGAAGTGAATCCCCGCATTCAAGTGGAGCACACGATTACCGAACTGATCACCGGCATTGACATCGTGCAGGCGCAGATTCGCATCGCCGAAGGGCACGCGCTGTCCGATCCGGAAATCGGCATCCCGTCCCAGGAGGCGGTGCAGATGAGCGGCTACGCCATCCAGTGCCGCGTCACCACGGAAGACCCGGAAAACAACTTCCTGCCCGATGCGGGACGGCTGCTGGCCTGGCGCTCCGGCGGCGGCTTCGGCGTGCGGCTGGACGGCGGCAACGGCTACCCCGGCGCGATCATTACGCCCTACTACGACTCGCTGCTGGTGAAAATCTCCACCTACGCGACCAGCTTTGACCAGGCCGCCCGCAAAATGCTGCGCACGCTGCGCGAATTCCGCATCCGCGGGGTAAAAACCAACCTGCCGTTTTTGGAGAACGTCGTCACCCATCCCGATTTCCTGAGCGGCCAATACGACACCTCGTTCATCGACACCAAACCGGAGCTGTTCATCTTCCCGGGCCGCCAAGACCGCGGCACCAAGCTGCTCTCCTACATCGGCAACACGATCGTCAACGGCTACCCGGGCCTGCCGAAGCAGGAGAAAAAACCGCACTTTGACACGCCGCGCATTCCCCGGACCTCGTTTGCCCAGCCGTACCCGGACGGCACCAAACAGATTCTGGACCGCGAAGGCGTGGACGGGCTGATTCGCTGGATCCGCGAACAGAATCGGGTGCTGATTACCGACACCACCTTCCGCGACGCCCACCAGTCGCTGTTTGCCACCCGCGTCCGCACCTACGATCTGGCGGCGGTGGCGGAAGCGACCGGCAAGCTGGGCGCCGGCCTGTTCTCGCTGGAAATGTGGGGCGGCGCCACGTTTGACACGGCGATGCGCTTTTTGCGGGAATCCCCCTGGGAGCGGCTGCAGATCCTGCGCCAGCGCATCCCCAACATCCTGTTCCAGATGCTGCTGCGCGGAGCCAACGCCGTCGGCTACACCAACTACCCGGACAACGTCATCCAGGCGTTCGTCAAGGCCTCGGCGGAAAACGGCATCGACGTCTTCCGCATCTTTGACAGCCTCAACTGGCTGCCGGGCATGCAGACGGCCATCGACGCGGTGCGCCAGAGCGGCAAAGTGGCGGAAGCGGCCATCTGCTACACTGGCGACATCCTGGACCCAAGCAAGACCAAGTACACCCTGCGCTATTACGTCGACCTGGCCAAGCAGTTGGAAAAGGCGGGGGCGCACATCCTGGCGATCAAGGACATGGCCGGCCTGCTGAAGCCGTACGCCGCCTACGAACTGGTCCGCGCACTGAAACAGGAGATCGGCATCCCGATCCACCTGCACACACACGACACGTCCGGCAACGGCGTGGCGATGCTGCTGAAGGCGATCGAAGCGGGCGTAGACATCGTCGACGCCTGCGTCAGCTCCATGTCGGGGCTCACTTCCCAGCCCAGCCTCAACGCGCTGATCGCCGCCCTCGCCCACACGGAGCGGGACACGGGCCTCTCCCTCGACTCGTTCAACAAGCTGTCCGACTACTGGGAGGACGTCCGGCCGCTGTACCAGGGCTTCGAGAGCGGCATGAAGGCGAGCAATACGGAAGTGTATGTGCACGAAATGCCGGGCGGCCAGTACACCAATCTGGAGCAGCAGGCCAAGGCGGTCGGCCTCGAGGGACGGTGGGACGAGGTCAAACAGATGTACGCCACGGTGAACCGGATGTTCGGCGACATCGTCAAGGTCACCCCCTCCTCCAAAGTGGTGGGTGACATGGCGCTGTTCATGGTGCAAAACGGCCTGACCGAAGAAAACATCTGGGAAAAGGGGCAGCGGCTCGACTTTCCCGACTCCGTCATCCAGTTCTTCCAGGGCTACCTCGGACAGCCGCCGGGCGGATTCCCGAAAAAGCTGCAGGAACTGGTGCTGAAAGGGCGGGACGCCTTCACGGCCCGGCCGGGCGAACTGCTCCCCTCTGTCGATTTTGCCAAGGTGGCGGCCGAACTGGAGGAAAAAATCGGCCGGGAGCCGAGCGAGCTGGACGTGCTGGCGTACATCATGTATCCGCAGGTCTTCCTGCAGTACGACCAGAGCGTCAAAGAGTACGGCGACCTGTCCGTCCTGGACACCGCCACCTTCTTCTACGGGCTGCGTCCGGGCGAAGAGACGGCGATCACGATCGAGCGCGGCAAGACCTTGATCATCAAGCTGGTGGCGGTCGGCGATCTGCATCCGGACGGGCGGCGCATTATCTACTTTGAGCTGAACGGACAGCCGCGGGAAATCTTCATCCGCGATCAGTCCGCCCAGGTGACGGAACAGACCCGCCGCAAGGCCGACCCGCAAAACCCCGCCCACCTCGGCGCCTCCATGCCGGGCAAGGTGCTGAAGGTGCTGGTGGCGGAAGGGGACAAGGTGCGCAAGGGCGAACATTTGCTGGTGAGCGAAGCGATGAAGATGGAGACGACCATTCAGGCGCCGCTTGACGGCAAGGTAAAAGCGGTCTACGTCAAGGCGGGCGACGCCATTGAGACGGGCGATCTGCTCGTGGAAATGGAATAATGCGGCAGATCGTTTTATAATGGAGGAGAAACAATCCGACGGTGAAGGGAGGAGATCGTCATGAGACCGGCTTCGATCAGCCTGGTGCCGTACCGGTACAGGGTGGACAGCTACCGCGCCCACATGGCCCAGGCCAAGCTGAGCGCCCCCGTCGAGCCCATTCGCGGCTACAGTCTGCACCCGTTTTACGCCAAACAGCGGCAGTGGACGGCGGAGGTGGCGGATGTCTTGTCCCGCCTCTACCGGTACACGACGGAACTGGAACGGGCGGCGCGGCAGTTTGCGCCATCCCGCCGGGGGAGTCTCGGGAACGCGGCGGCGGACGGCGCCGCCCCCGACGTGGAAGTGCTGCTCCGCCGGACGCGTCAACTGGCGGAACGGTACAATCGGCTGCAGCGATTTTGGCGGGAGCGTCCCGACTCGTTCGCTCCCGGTCTGGACGATACCTTCTCCCGCATTACCCGGGCCGCACAGAGCGTGCTGCCCGCGTACGGCATCCGGCTGCAGCAGGACGGCAGCCTGGATGTGGACGACGCCGCCTTCCGCCAGGGTGTCGCCCAGGATTTCTCCGGCTTTGAACAAGCGATGCAGGACCTGTCGCAGTCGTTCCGGCAGGTGGCGGATCGCCTGCAGGCCGCGCCCCCGGGGGTCTTTTCCCGCCGCGGTGCGCCGTCAAAGGGGGTCAATCCGTACGAATCGTCCCTGCTGCCGAACCTGTTTTTCCGGCACGCGGCCAGCACCGGCCTGTTCCTTAATCAATTGTGGTGATCAAATAATGGCAGGTCGGAATCGCGGCATGAATCCGACTCCCGCCTGCAACAAACAACAGGTATGCCTTCCAATCGCGGCATACCTGTTGTTTGTTTGCATGTGGTGGTTCCGCCTAGCTGCGCTCGATCAGTTCTTCCAGATCGTGTTCGTCCGCGCTGGTGACAAACGTGGTGGACGTCACGGACGCCTGCTCTTTTTTGCCCACCATGCTCTGCAGTTTGTCCACAACCTGCGGAATGGAGTCCAAAATCCGATCGTACAGATGGGTCGTATTTTCCAGCGGAATCGAGCGAATCCCCTGCTTGCCCACGACCAGAAACGCTACCGGCGTGATCGACACCCCGCCGCCGCTTCCCCCGCCGAACGGATGGCCGATGACTCCGGCGTGATCCTTTTCGTACTGGAATTCGCTGCCTCCCGCCGCGAAACCGAACCCAACCTTGGAGATCGGCAGAATCACGCTGCCGTCCGGCGTCTCCACCGGATCGCCGATGATGGTATTCACATCGACCATTTGTTTTATGTTTTCCATTGCTGTTCTCATCAAACCCTGAATGGGATGGTCTGCCATGCCGTTTCCTCCTTGTCGAGATGAAATCCCCGTCTGAGCGAGTCTTTTCCGCATTTGCTAGCATGCCCAAAAGAAGAACGGGGCATGTACCGGGGGCTGATTTCATCCGCTTGGGGGAACAGGCTCCGTCCGCTTCCGGACGTCCATTTTATGCATCTTCAAGCCTCGGACGGCGCCGTTTTCCACTCTCGTCGGCGCCCTATTTGCCATCGGAGCAAAAGCCGCACGCCGGCCAGCATCGCGTGTCCCAGCCAAACATGCAGGATGCAGCGAAACTGCGTCCGGATCACTTCCTGGTTCCAGACCGGCTGCACGCTGAGGCGAGGCATGCTGCGCAGCGAGACAGCGCCGGAAAAGACGCTCACCAGCATGCTTTTGACACCCCAGACGAGCCCCAGCAGCGTGCCTGTTTCCGCCGCTCCTCCCGTTCCCAACACGGTGTGCCACTCCAGGCGGGAACAGCGGATCTTCCGGAAAAAGGCCCGGGCCACCGGCTGCAGGTCGTGCACCCGTTTCAGCAGGTCCTGGTACTTTTTCATCCACTGCTTCACCTGCTTGAAGTTGACGTCCTGAATCGAATCGTCCATCTCCGACCGCTTGTGCACCTTTTCCACCTTTGCTTTCAATTCCGGGCCCTGCCGCGTCGGCTTCAGCAGCAGGACCGGCAGTTCGTACTTTCGCCTGAACAGACGAAACCAGGCGGAGACTTCCACCACGAGATGGTCGTTTTCCCCGACCCGACCGTACTCGATCGCGATCCGTACCGGCGTCACGGCCGCCAACGCCAACAGGGCAAGGATGCCCACTACCAGCCAGCCCATCAAAAAAATCCCACCCTTTCCCCGTTAGTATGAATGGAAAGAGTGGGAATTATGTTCCATGTATTGTATGTCAATCCAGAATGTAGACGCGCACGTCCTTTTGCAGTCCGTGGTTGGCCGCTTCCCGCAGGGTCGGCAGGAACAAATCCACGTGACGCTGTTTGACCGCCCCTCCGATGTCGGCCGCCACCGCATAGCCGTACCCGTCAATGTACAGGTGGCTGCCCAGCGGAATGACGTTGGGGTCGACCGCCACGACTCCCTTGCGCAGCGGGTAGCCCAGATAGGAGAACACATCGTCGGTCGGGTAGCTGTACGCCGTCGTCTGCACCGTCAGCATCCTGACGTACGGCGTACCGATCTTGGCCAGCCTCTGCTGCGCCGCGTTCGCCTTGTCCGGCAGCAGGTGGAGGGCCGCATACGTGGCCGCTTCCGCTCGGGTCATCGGCTTGTTCGGCTGCAGGGTGCCGTCTGGATAGGCACCGACCAGACCGTTCTGCAGCGCGTACACAAACGGCCGCTGGAACACTTCCTCCACCGCTTCCCCGTCCGGATAGCGCTGAAGCGTCTTGACGGAAGCGGTCCAGCCGAGCTGGTTCACCTTTCCGCTGTCTCCGGTCGCCCGCGTCAGGATGGAGACCAGTTCTTCCCGCTGCACGGGTTTGTCGGGATGCAGGTACACCCGTCCGCCTGCCTTCCGGCCGTGGATGATCCCCAGTCGGTATGCGGTTTCGGCGTAGGGGGCCAGCCAACTGTCACGCGGCACGTCTGCAAACGGCGAGGCATCGTCCACCACTGGCTTAATCCCTTTTGCCTTGAGAAACATTGCGATCAATTCGCCGCGGGTGACCGGCTCGTCCGGACGGAAGCTGTCCGCCCGTTCAACGCCCCCCGCTATGTACAGGTTTTCGATTTCGTTTTCAGCCCAATGTCCGCCAATGTCAACAAACGGTGTGGTTGCAGGTGTTGTCTCCGCCTCTGCCGCCGGCGCGCCCATCCCGAAGATGGCTGCCAGAGAGGCCAGGATCAGCATCTTTCTCATCATCAACCTCCTGAAACAAACATGCTGGTTTTCTCTCGTTTCATTCTATCGAAATATTGTCAGAAAACAACCTACAATGTTTGCCAGCGATTTCCCGCTTTCCCACCAAAGAGGAAACCCCTTTCCCGCGAACAGGAAAGGGGTTACTCGACAATGCCCAAATAGACCAAATCCTCAAATCGGATCTGCCCTGTCACGGGAAGACCTTCTCCTTTCTGGAACCGAAAGACGGCCCGTTCCGTCGGCTGGTCAAAACGGCCGTGAACCTTGCCCTCGTAGTAACCGGCGGCCTTCAGGCGATTTTGCACCAGTTTGACCAGCGCTCCGCGGCTCCCCGGAACCAAAATGCGGTAGGTCAGCCGCTCGTGCCCCATGATCGGTCCGTCGATGATGACCGGCGTCCCGATGCGGACATGCGGATAGAGCTTTTCGATGTCTTGGTTTCGCATCCGAAAGCAGCCGTGGCTGACATAACGTCCGATATGCTCCGGCCTGTTGGTGCCGTGTATGCCGTACGTGCCCCACTCCACATCAATGCCCAGCCATCTGGACCCAAATCCTCCGCCCCAGTTCTTCGATTTCTGAATGACGGAATAGACCCCGATCGGCGAAGGCGTATCGACGGCGCCGGGAGCGATCGGGAAAGACGCCAGCACTTCTCCCGTTGACGTTCGAAGGTAGAGCCGCTTCTTCCACAGATTCACGTACAGATGGACAGACGCTTCCTCTTCCGGCTGCTTGGCCGAAACCGTCGAGACGGGGGCGTACAGTGCAAACAACAGGGTGAGAACCGTGAGAATTGGTCGCATGACAACTCCATCGCTCCGTTAGGTGTATTATCGTGCGAAAATGTGTTGACCGATCTGTTTGATCTGCGGGCGGGACCAGATCCAGCGGGACGTCGCCGCAGCCGGGTTGAAGTAGTACAGGGCACCGCCCGACGGGTCCCAGCCGCGAACCGCGTCGTACGCTGCGCGATACGCCGTTTGATCCGGAGCGAGCCAGAACTGGCCGTCGTCAACCGCGGTAAAGGCGTACGGTTCAAAGATGATGCCCTTTACCGTATGAGGGAATTGGGGCGACTGCAAACGGTTCATCACGACAGCGGCCACAGCCACCTGCCCGACATACGGTTCACCGCGCGCTTCCGCGTGCACCAGTCGGGCCAGCAGTACCATTTCCTCGCGGTTGACCGATACTTGTTTCAACATCCGCCAGGTCTGCCGGCCGGCGATCCCGTCGACGGCCAACCCGTAGTTGCGCTGAAACTGCATGACGGCTTGTCTGGTGTGCGGTCCGAATATTCCATCCAGCGGCTGCTGGTAGTACCCGAGCACCTGCAGCCGGTACTGCAGGTCCCAAACGTCTCCGCCCTGGCTCCCCTGTTTCAGCAAGGGGGCCGCCGAAGCAGGCGCAGCCGTCAAAAGCAGCGCGACAAGCAGTGTCAACAGCAGGGTGGTTCCCGTTTTTCGCTTGAACACTGATCATCCCTCCTCAAGCCACCATTCTAGCTTTTGGATGAATGCGGTTCAATTCAAGGTTTCTGGCACCTCTGGAAAACAGTTCTGTCCCGCTACCCTTTGGGACGGAAGACCAAAGCCGCGAAAAAGCCGAACACGATCGCGGCGGAGATGCCGGCGCTGGTCACCTCGAAAATGCCGGTGATGACGCCCACCAATCCATGTCTTTCCGCCTCGGCCATCGCCCCGTGCACCAGCGCGTTGCCAAAACTGGTAATGGGGACGGTGGCCCCGGCACCGGCAAACCTGATCAGCGGATCGTACAGGCCGACGCCGTCCAGCACGGCGCCGGCCACCACCAGCGAGGACATGGTGTGGGCTGGCGTCAGCTTCACGACATCGAGCAAAAATTGGCCGATGAGACAAATGGTCCCTCCCACCAAGAACGCCCAGAGAAACGTCATCTTATCCCTCCTCGTTCGGCTCCGCCTCGATGGCCACGGCGTGGGCGATGCACGGAATGCTCTCCCCCTGCTGGTAGGAAATGGGGGAAAGCAGCGCCCCCGTCGCCACCACCAGCATCCGTTTCCACGCGCCCGCCCTCATCCGGTTGAGCAGATGGCCGTACGTGACGGTGGCGACACACCCGCATCCGCTGCCGCCCGACCAGACGGTGGGATTGTCGCCGTAGATCATCCGGCCGCAGTCCTGGTAGCGATCCAGCGGAATGTGGAGGTTGTGCTTGGGCAGCAGTTCCGACAGAATCGAATGGCCCACTTTTCCCAGGTCTCCGGTCACTACCAGGTCGTAATGATCATGCGGCAGCCCCAGGTCGCGAAAATGGGCTTCCAGCGTGGCCAGGGCGGCCGGCGCCATGGCGGCTCCCATGTTGAACGGATCGGACAAGCCCATGTCCACCACCCGCCCAATCGTGGCGGCGACGACCTGCGGGCCTTTTCCCTGGCGGGCGACGACCGCCGCTCCCGCCCCTGTGACCGTCCATTGGGCCGTGGGCGGTTTCTGCGAACCGTACTCGGTCGGGTAGCGGTACTGCTTTTCCGCCGATCCGTTGTGGCTGGCGGTTGCCGCCAGCACGTAATCGGCGGACTGGCTGTCCACCAGCAGGGCACCCAGCGCCAGACTTTCCATCGCGGTGGAGCAGGCGCCGAACAGTCCCAGGTAGGGAATCCCCAGCGTCCGGGCGGAAAAGCTGGCGGTGATGAGCTGGTTCGTCAGATCGCCGGCCAGCAGGAAATGGATGTCGTCCTTTCGCAGCGTGGCTTTTTCCACCGCCTTGTCGCAGGCCTCCTCCAGCAAAAGCTTCTCGGCCTTTTCCCAACTGTCCTGGCCCATCATCAAATCGCCGTGCAGCGTGTCAAAATCGTCGGCCAGCGGCCCCTTGGCTTCAAACGGGCCGCCGATCGCCGCCGAACCGACGATCACCGGCCTGGAAGGAAAGACCCACGACTGATGACCCTGTCTCATGCTCTACCCTCCCATTCTGATCAGCGTTTTAATCAACCCGATGACAAACGCGGACGTCACGCCGAACACGATGACCGATCCGGCCAGTCTGAACATGTTGCCGCCCACTCCGAGCACAAACCCTTCGCTGCGATGTTCGATCGCCGCCGACGCGATGGAGTTGGCGAAGCCGGTGACCGGCACGCTGGTTCCGGCCCCCGCCCACTGGGCGATGCGATCGTACACCCCGAGCCCCGTCAACAGGGCGGAGAGAAAAATCAGCACGGCCACGGTGGGGTTGCCTGCCGTCTTTTCGGTAAAGTGAAAGTAATGGATGAAACCTTCTTGAATCGCCTGCCCCAGCAGACAGATCAGGCCGCCGACGAGAAACGCCCGGACGAAGTTTTTCAGCAAGGGGCGCGTCGGCTCGTGCCGTTTGGCCAACTGCTGATACTGCTGCTGGGTGGGCGTCAGCTTTTTCCTTTTCTGGTCCGCCATTCCAGTTCCCTCCTTTCCTTATTGGGTCAACAGCGGCTTCATCCGGTCGATCACGCGCTGCAGATGCTCCGCGTCCTTTTCGTAAACCTGCTTGGTCTGCTTGTTTTTCGTCGACAAGGCGAACATCTCCAGATCCGCCTGGCACTTCTTCAAGAGCGCGTAGGTCAGCTTCAATTCTTGAGAGGGAGCCACCTTGATCTTGTCGTCGTACAAATCCAGGTAGAGCTGCCCGGCCCGGTCCACCTGGCCGAGAAACACGTTCTCCAGAGCCACGCCCGCTTTTTGCAGTTCCATGCGCACCCAGTTGCGGTTCAGTCCCAGATTGGCCAGCGATTCGTCCATGATGTTGCCGTCCATGATCACCGCCTGCGGTTCTTCCGCCTGTGCGACGGGCAGGTCCAGATCCTGCGGGGTGACGGGCCGATGCTGTGATTTGAGCAGCACGCTTACCTCGCCGCTCGTCTCCATCAGCGCAAATTCCACGTCCGCCACGCGGAACACGTTTTTCATCCGCAGGTGTTCCATCAGGTCTTCCGTCGTCAGCCGCTCTTTTTTCAGGTTGTCTTCCAAAATCTTGCCGTCCTTGATCAGGATGGTCGCCTGTCCTTCCACCACGTTGCGGATTGCCTTGCTTTTCAGCGAAAGCCACTCCGCCAACACCGGAGAGAGGGCAAAGATCGTCATGGCGATGAGGCTGTGATACATCGGGCCATCCATGTCGGTCGCCATGAATGCCGCAATGGAGCCGATCGTAATGCCCACGATGTATTCGATGTATGTAAGCTGTCTGATCTGCCGTTTGCCGATCAGCTTCGTCAAAATGAACAGGTACACCAGTGCCACTACGGAGCGGATGACGATGTTGATCCACTCAGGCATTGTGCTCACCTCCCGGCTTGGCGTGGGAGAGGAGAGAGCGAGTCCCTCTCCCCGTCCTGCGAATGAACCAGTTTAAAATCCTTTGTATTGAGGCTCTTCATTCTCCAGTTCCGTTACCCGCTGCTCCAGATTGGTGACGATCGACTGCGTCTGCTGGGCCGCTTGGGTGTACAATTGTTTGGCCTGTTGATTTTGCGTGCTGAGCGCGAACTGCTCCAGGTTGGCCTGCGCCCCTTTCAGGCTGGCCAGCGTTTGTTTGACTTGCGATGCGACGGTCATTTGTTTTCACCTCCTAGCACCTATAGATTCAACAATGGGAAGCAAAATATTCTTCCCCGAACGATCCGGTTTTTGCTATTTTTTTACAGACAACAAATCAAAAAGGAAAGACACCCGGTCAGGTGCCTTTCCACATCCAACCTATTCGGTTATGCACGGCCAGCGAGCTGTTGTTCAGCGAAGGACACCAGACGCTTGGTGATCTCTCCTCCGACGGAACCGTTTTGACGGGAAGTGGTGTCTGCGCCCAGCTGTACACCAAACTCGGCAGCGATTTCATACTTCAGTTGGTCCAGAGCTTGGTTGGCTTGCGGCACCAGCAGGTTGTTGCTGGATCGGTTGTTGTTCGGCATCTGTATTCACCTCCTCGTTGTTTGTAGCTTTAATATGTGTGATGACCGATTGCTTCATTCATTGTCACAGCGGGATTTCACTGGCAATTTATAGCGTTATAGCGTGAGCAGATAGTCCGCGATGCGCCGGGCCGCATCGGGTTGGCGAAGAGCATCCATGCGGCGAACCATCTCCTCCCGCTCTTCCGGTCGGCGCCGCCAGCGAACGATCATGGCGGCGATCTCCTCGGGCTTTTCCGCCCACACGGCGGCCTGCTGCCCGAGCAAAAACGACAGGTTGTGGCGCTCCTGCCCCGGCAGCGGCCGATACAGGATCAGCGGCGTCCGGAGCGCCAGCGCTTCCGCACAACTGATGCCGCCCGGCTTGGTGACATAGGCGTCGGCAGCGCCGATCCACTCCCAGATGGACGGCTCGTACCCTTTCACCACGAGGCGGTGAAGCGGATGGGGCCGTTCGGCGACCAGCGACAGCCGCTGCCTGATCGGCTCGTTTTTTCCCGCGATCACCACGATGTGCAGCGGTTCCGTCACGTCCAACAAGGACCGGACCACTTCCTCCATGCCGCCGTGGCCGCCCTCTCCCCCACTCACCAGCACGGTAAACCGGTCGGGCGACAATCCCGTCCGCTCTTTCCAGGACGCTTTCTCTTCCCGCGCCGCCGCGGCAAACGCCGGACGCACCGGAATGCCGTACACGCGAATCTTTTCCCGTGCCACGCCGTGACGCCGCTCCAGAAGCTCCGCCAGCCGCTCGTGCGCCACGACGTAGGCGTCAATCTCGGGATGCACCCAAAACCGGTTGACGTGGAAGTCGGTCGGAATGCTGACCAACCGGAACCGCTTGCCGGCTTTTTGCTTGGCGTGCGCCAGGGCGGACAAGCAGTAGGCGTGAGTGGCGGCGACGACGTCCGGCTGTTCCCGCTCCAGCAGTTCGCGGAGCAGACGGCTCGCCAGAAAGGCCCCCATCGGCTTGGCCAGGGCGGTTCCCCACATCTGTTCGCTGTCGTACAGGCGCTGCCAGAGCATCGGACTATAGCGCAGCATTTGCCCATAAAAAAAACGGGACAGCTCCCGCAGTGCCGGGCTGGCCGCCTGCAATCCGCCCTCCACGCGTGCGTACACGCCGGGGCAGCGTTCCACCGCCGCCTCGCGCAGCGCTTCCGCCGCCATCCGGTGTCCGCTGCCGGCCCACTCCTCGGTGACAACCAACAGGCGCTTCCCGTTCACTGCCGATCACCTGCCGGTTCCGGCTGCCGGGGCAGATAACGGCGAAGCAGCTCCTCTTTGGACATGTACACCCGCTTCAGCGGCATCTCGTGGTCCCATCGCTCGATGCGCCGCTTTCCGTCGGGATGGATCAGGCGCACCATCAGTCTGAGATACCAGCGCTTGTAGCGAAAAAACCAGGTCATCGGCACGTCGGAGATGGAAAACCCGAGCGGTTTGACTCCCTTGTGAAGCATCGTGGTGCCGACGACGCCCTTGATGCGGTCCCGCTCCTCATGCCCGTCCAGATACGCCGCCAACTGCGGCAGGGAGCGCATGATGTGGTGACGGAGCAGCAAAGCCACCCGCAGGTCGTCCTTTACGCCCTTGCATAGAGTGGCAAAATAGTAATTGTGGATATGCAGTTTCAAGATCAGATCCCCGTGGCAAATGACGCGTTGATCGGTTGTGACGAGCGGCTCTCCCCGGTAGCGCAAAAGAACGATGCGAAAAATGTTGTTGCCTTTGTCAATGTATCTGAGCCGGGTGCATCGTTGGTAGATCGTGTCCCAAACGCCCCACAACATCAAGATGCCCGTATTCATCTGCGATCGGATCCTTTCTCCGTCTGGGTTTCTTCTTAGGTAGTATGCCCCGATCCCTCTCGCGAAAACACCGGGAAATCCGCCTTGCCCGCCCGCCGGCTCCTCACGTTTTCCCGAAGCGGCCCAGCGCCATCACCGCCGCCGCCACCAAAAGCGGCAGCCAGGCGTGGTTCAGGAGAAGCGGGTTGAGTACTTTCCAGACGTACGGATCCTCCAGACACATGTCCGCCGCCGTGTAGGCCAGAACGCCTCCGCCGGCGATCACCAAGCCGTGGAAGCGGTTCATCAGCCGCGAAATCCAGGCGCTCCCCCACATCAAAAGGGGAATGCTCATGCCCAGCCCCAGGATCACCAGCGCGATATCCCCATGCGCGGCTCCGCCCACCGCCAGCACATTGTCCAAGCTCATGACAAAATCGGCCAACAGGATCGTCTTGACAGCCTGGCCGACATTGCCGCCGTACTTGACCTCGATCGTCTCCTCCTGGCCGCCGAGGATCAGCTTGCAGGCAATCCACAGGAGCAGAAGACCCCCCACCGCCTTGACCAGCGGAATGTCCAGCATCCAGGTGGTCATGCCGGTCAACGCGACGCGCAGCACGATGGCCCCGAGCGTTCCGTAGAGGACGGCCCGCCGGCGTTCCCGCTCCGGCAGTCTCCGGCAGGCCATGCCGATGACGACGGCGTTATCGCTGCTGAGCACGACGTCTATCAGAAAAATGTGCACGAATCCCAGCCAAAATTGCCCGTCCATCTCCGCCTCCCCTGCCCGTCTGAAGTTTGTCCTTCTTACTCTATGCGCCCGTTTGCGGACTGATGAGCGCTTTTCTTTCCGAAAAAAGGCGAGAAAACACGGTTTTTGTAGAAAAATACTTCCATAAAAAAACATTTTAATGCGAAAATTAGGATAAACATACCTTGTTTTTCTGGGCGTCCTTCCGTACGATTAAAGTTGGGGTGGGAAAAGCTATGGCGGAAACTGTGTCTCTAAACCTTCACGATGTTTCACAGAAAATTCTTGATATGGCGCCTACGATCACGACGCTGTGGCTGCAGGAAATCGTGATCAGCATGGAAACCCCGTTGACGATTCCCCGCAATTTTGCCGAGAAGCGGACGGTGCTCTTGGCTCGCTATCTGGTGGAAGATGTCGACGGTGACATGCAGGCCTGGTCGCTGGACATGGGCGAATGGCTGCGCTCCCAGGAGTTCCCGTTTTCATCCATCTTGCGTACCTATCAGTTGTACCGGAACGTATTCTGGCGGGTCCTCCGTCCGGAGCTGCAGCGGTGGTCGTTGTCGCCGGAAGAGATGCTGTACCTGGAAACACAGTTGGGAAAAGCCATGGACGAGAGCGTCTTCTGGGCCGTGTACCACTTCGAGCAAATGATCAATCAGGAGCTCGTCCAAAAGGAAGAAACCATCTCCTATTTGCACAACGACAAATTGACCATGCTGGGCAAAATCGCCGCCAACATGGCTCATGAACTGCGCAACCCTTTGTGTGCGATCGAGGGCTTCTTGAAGCTGATCGCCGAATCGACCCAGGGGCAGGACAAGCTGCAGTCCTACATCCAGGTGGTCATGCACGAATTTGAAAACCTGCACCGGCAGATTACCGGCTTCCTCAGCTTTTCAAAAAAGCCGATTCTGGACGAGGTTTACAAGACGGTCGAAATCGGACAAGTCCTCTACGACGTGGAGCTGCTGATTACTCCGCGGCTGGTCGGGGAAAACATTCGCTTTGAAAAGCACATTGAGCCATGCACCCTGCACTGCTACGAAGAAGGACTCAAGCAGGTGCTGGTCAATCTGCTCAACAACGCCATCGATGCCGTCCAAACCCGCCCGAACAAGTCGATCCGCGTCATCTCGCACTGCGAGGGCGGATGGCTGCGGTTGATTGTGGAAAACAACGGGGAAATGATCCCGGCGGAGATCGTGGAAAACCTGTTTCAGCCGTTTTTTACCACCAAGCAGAACGGCACGGGGATCGGTCTGTCCATCTGCAAAAACATCATTGAAAAGCACAACGGCACCATCTCCTGCGAATCCACGGAGGAGTCCACCCGCTTTATCGTGAGGCTGCCGTTTTCTTGAGACCGTCTTCCAGCGTTCGGCTGAACGGCCATCACCGAAAAAAAAACCTCCTGCTCGGTGCAGGAGGCGAGGCAAGAGATCCGTTACCTATCGGGTAAGCGATCTTAGCCTTACTCTACACGAAAACATATGTTTCTACCACCCTCAACCTTCTGACACTTTTCGACAATTTCAGCCAGACGGCATGCAGGAGCGGCTCCCCCTCTGCTCGAGGGAGTGCCGCTCCTGCTGTTGGCAGCCGAGCGCTCTCGAACACATACAAAAGCAGACGGACTGCACGTGTCCGTCTGCTTCTTTATCGCGTATGGAGCGGGTGATGGGAATCGAACCCACGCGACCAGCTTGGAAGGCTGGGGTTCTACCATTGAACTACACCCGCACGGCATGTGTTGGTGCCGAGGACCGGACTTGAACCGGTACGGGAGAAACTCCCGACAGATTTTAAGTCTGTTGCGTCTGCCTATTCCGCCACCCCGGCGCTGTTTTGGGCCTCCCCGAAAAACGTCCGCATACTCCTTGGGAGCATCCGTCCCTTTTTTGGAAAAAACATGGTCGGGAAGACAGGATTCGAACCTGCGACCCCTTGGTCCCAAGCCAAGTACTCTACCAAGCTGAGCTACTTCCCGTTCTGACCTTCAGATGTGGGAGGGGGAAGTGAGAATCACGTTCTCACGCCTAACCTCTCACCTCTGCAAATATGGCGTGCCCTGAGAGATTCGAACTCCCGACCTTTTGATTCGTAGTCAAACGCTCTATCCGGCTGAGCTAAGGGCACA
>NZ_VKJN01000016.1:0-76843 GCF_007197875.1 Brevibacillus sp. LEMMJ03
GACCTCTCCCCGGTTGAATATCGAGAAGCGATCGCCGCTTAGGTGATTCCTCTTTTTTTACTGTCTACTTGACGGGGATATGACCACGGGACGAAGGGGCGGTCCCTTTTTTCATTTCGCATGCCGCGCATGACGGTATTCCAATGGCATCGCAAACCCGGTAAAATAGGAACGTATGTTTTGCTGAATCAAAAAACAGGGAGAGGTCGTTCATGTTTCTGCCACAAGACACTACATCCATGGTCCTGCTGTTGATCGCAGTCGGCTTGATCGTCTTCTCCGCCCGCGCCTTGTTCAAAAAAGCGAAAAAGGCGCTGCGAAAACGGTATTTCGCCGGCCTGATCAGCGGAAAGGCGCTGCTGATCGGGACGCTCTTGCTCGGGGGCGGAGATGACGTGCAGACACTGCTGCGTCTCACTCCGTCTCCCTTCCAGCAATTCATGCTCGCTTCCGATTTTGACCTGGATTACAGGGATAACCGCATTCTCTTTTCCAAGGACAAGGCGGTCTCGGGGTATGTTCAATTCGAGGAGCAGCGCGCGACCGTGTTTCTGTCGGCCGAAATCGGCTACCCCCAAAGCGTGCAGACCGTCTATGAGGCCGTGAATGCGTTCGCCCCGTCCGCCCAAGCGGTCTCGTCCATCCAGGAGCTGATCAGGCAAAAAGTGAACCGCCGGATTCTTCTCCCGAACGGGTACGTGGAAGTAAAGGGAAGCAAAGTGGAAGTGCGGCTGGAGCGCCCCCTTGCGACACACCTCTGATTCAGGCCGCAGGGCGGCCGAAAACAATGCTACATGGCGGTCATAAACGCGTCCGGGTCCAGCCCTTCTCCTTCGATGACAATGGCGACCAAGCCGCTGTCGCTGCCCGACTCGTGCCCTTCTCCCGCCGTCCAGAAGGCTGCCTGGCCGGCGCGGATGGGCGTGCGGCTCTCCTCTTCGCCGCGCACCCAGCCCTCGCCCTGGACGACGAGAAAGAGCTGGTGGACGACGGCCGGATGATAACCGAGCACACCGCCCGGCCCCAGATGGATACAGCCGATCGACACCGCTCCCGGCGTACGCAATATCCGGGAAATCGCGGCATGGACCGACCCGTAACGATCAATCGTCCGTCCGACGCCTTGATCAAATCGAAACAGTTTCATCGCATGCCCTCCTTTGGCTTCCCGGCATCCAGGATGCCCGTTTTTTTCGGCTGCGCCCAGAGCCGCCACGCCTGCGGCTTTCTGACGCAGCGCTATACCTTGAACCGGCCCATCAGCTTCTCCAGTTCCTCCGCCAGACCGGCCAGCGAAGCGGCCGAAGCGTGAATCTCCTCCATGGACGCCAACTGCTCCTCGGTCGCCGCCGACACGTCCAGGGTCCGGGCGGCGGTCGTTTCGGTGACGCCGGCGATTTCCCGCATCGCCTGCGCCACCTTCTCCGTACTGGCGGTCAGCGAACGGGAAGCCGCCGAAACCTCCTGGATTTGTCCCGTCACGTCAAGAACAGCCGCGCGTATGCGGGCGAACGCTTCTCCCGCTTCCGACACGCCGGCCATGCCGGCCGCGACTTCTTCCGTTCCCCGCTGCATGGAGACAACCGCCTCTTCGATCTCGCTTTGGATCATCCCGACGAGCTGCGTGATTTGTCCGGCCGATGCGGACGCCTGTTCCGCCAGTTTCCTCACCTCATCGGCCACAACCGCAAACCCTCGTCCGTGTTCTCCTGCCCGCGCCGCTTCGATCGCCGCATTCAGGGCCAACAGGTTGGTTTGGCCGGCGATGTCCGTGATCGCGTCGACGATCTGACCGATCTGCCGGGAGCGCTCTCCCAGCCCTCGCACCAGGCGGGACAAATGGTCGATGGTTTCGCTCATCCCGTTCATGCGGGCAACAGCCTCCTGGATGGTGCGGTTGCCGTTGGTGGCCAGTTCAGACGTATCGACGGCCGCTGCCGTCACACGCTCCGCGCGGCTGGAAATCTGTCTGATGCCGGCAGCCATCTCCTGCACCTCGCGAGAGCCTTCTTCCACGCCCTGCACCTGCTTGTCCGTTCCCAGTACCACTCCCTGAACCGTCTCGGCGATTTGCTTCGCGGCCTGGCTGGTTTGTTCGGAGCTGGCGTTCAACTCTTCCGCCGAAGCCGCCACCTGTTCGGCGTGGCTGCGCACCTGGAGGATGATCTCCCGCAGATTGCGCAGCATCCGGTTAAACGACTGCCCCAGCATGCCGATCTCGTCCCTGGACGCAACGGTCAGCTCGCGGGTAAGATCGCCCTCTCCCTCCGCGATGGCCCTCAACTGAGCGTTTACCCGGTTGAGCGGGATCACGATGGAGCGGACCAGGTACCCGCCGATCAGCACGGCAAGCAGCACGGCCGTCATCGCCACGAACAGCCGTACCGACTCCGCCGTCCGCGCCTGCCGGGCAAGCAGGACCTCATCCTGCTCTTTCTCCTGCTGCACCAGCGTCACCAGTTCTTCGACGACGCGGTCCAGTTCCTTGCGCGCCTGCCGTTCCTCGCCAAAGTGAAGCCGAACCGCCTCCTCCCGCTGTCCGGAGCGGATCGCTTCCATCATCTTGTCGCTTTCCCGCTGGTACGTCCGGAACAGCGCTTCCATGCGGTCCAACAGCCGACGCAGCTCTTCGCGGCTGCCCGCCATCTCCTTTGCCTGCGCGAAAAGCGCGTCCAGCTTCTGCGCCCTTTCCCGCATCTCCTCCGCAAATGTATTGTCCTGGCTCAACAGGTAGCCGCGTTCGTCGTTGTTTCGTCCGGTCAGGACGAACTGGATCTCCCGCAGATGCGTCAACAGTTCCGCGTCGCCCAGCATTTTGGCGTAGGCCGCCTTGATGCGCCCCTCCTGAACATAGCTGTACGATTCCGAGCCGATCATGATCGCCAGCAGCAATCCAAAAGCCAGCACAAATTTTGTCCTGATTCTCACAACGTCACCCCATGTTGAATCATGTCGAATCATTTCACCACGTCTATTTCCCGCGATTCCGTTCCCGCAAACCTGTGACGGACAAAAACCCCCGTACCGTCACGCACGGGGGAAGGCTGCGAGGGATGGCTTCGCTCCCCGCATGACTGCGCCGATCAGCCATGCGGGCAGACCTGGATCAGGACATAACCTGTGCCGCGCAGATGGCAGGCTCTCCATGTTTCTACCGCATCCCCATCCTGGCCAGCAGCTCATCTTCTGCCGCGTAGTCAAACATGCCCGGCGGCACGTCGGCCGGGGGATGGACCGATTCCCAGGCGACGGTCCGGCGTATCGCTTCCGCCGGCCGTCCAGCATGCGTTTGAGATAGGGGTACAGCCGATGCCGATAATCGCCCGGTCCGTACACCATCGGCAGGCGCAGCATCGTTCCAGGCAGATGCGGATGGCCCGTGACGACCCGTTCGACGAGAATTTTCTCGTAATCGGGAAGGTCTTCGCGGATGCCGCGATAAGGGTACAGCCTGGTTCGAAGCGGCGAATCCTCGCGAATCGGCCCTTCTTCCACCGGGCCGTCCTCCAGCCCGTTGACCCGTCCAAACGCCCGGTACACGTCACAACTGCTGACGGCCACCAGCCGGCCGGCGATGCCGTCAAAGACCGTCATGACCGCCTGCGCTTCCGCTTCCGTGTACGGAAACAGGTCGATCACCACATCGGGGGCAAAGGACCGAAACGATTCGCGGTAGTCAGCCAGCCGCCTCCTGTCGCCCCGGATGATCCGGACCCCCTGCGGCAGGGAAATGTCCGGCCGGGACTGGCCGCGGTTAAACAGTGCCGTCTCGTGTCCCGCCGCGACCAACTGCCGCACCACATGCGGACCGATAAACCGCGTTCCGCCCAACACCAGCACGTTCATTCCGGTTCCCCCTCCGTTACAGCCGTTCGATGACCTTGTCGATCAGGCCGTACGCCTTGGCCTCTTCGGCAGACAGGAAAAAGTCGCGGTCGGCGTCGCGCTCGATTTTTTCCAGCGGCTGTCCGGTGCGTTCGGCGATGATGCGGTACAGCATGCGGCGGTGCTGCAAAATGCGCTCCGCCTGGATCTTGATGTCGCTCGCCTGCCCCTGGCTGCCGCCCCACGGCTGGTGAATCATCACCTCCGCGTTGGGCAGGGCGTAGCGTTTGCCCGGGGCTCCGGCCACCAGCAGCAGAGCGCCCATGGAAGCGGCCAGACCGATGCAGATGGTGGAAACGTCCGGCTTGATGAACTGCATCGTGTCGAAGATGGCCATCCCGGCCGTGATCGAACCGCCCGGAGAGTTGATGTAGAGGTGGATGTCCTTGTCCGGGTCCTCCGCGGCGAGAAACAGCATCTGGGCGACGACGGCGTTCGCCACTTGATCGTCAATGGCGCTGCCGAGAAAAATGATCCGGTCCTTCAAAAGACGGGAGTAAATGTCATACGATCTCTCTCCGTAACTCGTCTGTTCCACGACAACCGGTACGAGATTCATCAGAATGCCTCCTTTACGGACTTGAATGGATGGCAATGGGCTGCGGCGACAGACGGCAGATGCGTTTTCCCCAGGCGGACCGGGCAAGCCTCCGCTATGCCGCCAAACGCATGTGGACGGCTTGCGGCGCGGCTGCTTTTTCCCCGCCGAAGCCGGATGAGACGACGGTCACGGTGGCCGGCCGTTCTTCCGGTCCCACCGTCCATCGGGTGACCGTGGCCTCCCGGGTCCTGCCTGCCTCCCCCGCTTTGTACGCGGGCAGGGAAACGACACTGCCGTTCCGTCCGGCGCCCGTTTCCCACACGACGACAGATTGCGGTTTTTCCTGCGGTCTCATGCTTCTTCTCCTCCTTGCGAAAGGTGCGGGTAGACGGCCAGCACCACCTGGTAGCTGTCGTCCCCGTCCGCTGACTGGTACTTCTCCACCAGCCGGTTGACCAGTTCCACGTATTCGCGGACAAAGGCGCTCCGCTGTTCCGGGCTGGCCAGCCGGATACTGGTGTCCAGCGTGGCGCTGGGAATCTCTTCATCCCGGTCGGACCGCTCCATCAAGAGCAGCGCGTCCCGCTTGATCCGCTCCGCCATGGTGACCAGGTGCGACAAGGAGCCCTGGTCCTTGATGCGCTGAACCGTTTCCTTCGGCCAGTTCAGCGTCTCCGACAGGACGTACGTCCGCGCGATCGCCTGGTACAGCACTTCGACCAGATTGCGGACATGGCGGGTGCCGACCCGGCGCACCAGGCCCACTTTTTCCAGCGCCTTGAGATGGTAGTTGACCCGCTGCGGGATTTCGTTGATGCCGCGGGCCACCTCGGCGGCGGAGGCAGGCTCGGCAAGCCGGCTCAGGATTTCCGCGCGAAGCGGGTTGAGCAGGGCGATCGCCTGCTCCGGCGTCTCGACCACGTATGTTTCCAACACTTCCTGTTCCACATTGAACACCTCAGAAAAGGATTCCTTCACGTAAAAACATTTTATTACGTCAGCGCCCCCAATGTCAAATGGTGGAATTGCCCCCAAACAAAAAACGCCCGTTGTCGGGCGCTGCAGCGCGCGGCATCAGCCGTTTCGAAACACGGAACACATCGGCCGCTGAACAAAAAAACCCCCGGCACGGACTGGCGCTGTGCCGGGGGTCTCCCTGCCTGTTGATCCATGCTGTGCAGGCTTTCGCCGCATCAGATCAGGCAGATGTTTTCCTCCACTTATTGGTCGCCCGCTTGGACGGTCGGGAATCCGAAGCCGGAAGCGATATCATCGCCTCCCGCAGCGCTGATGCCTCCCAGGATGTCATTCGCTTTCGCGCGGTTTTGCAGCTCGGTACGGACATCGTTATTGCTCCATGTCGGATGCGATGCCCAGATTTTGGCTGCCAACCCGGAGATATGCGGAGTCGCCATGGACGTGCCGCTGATGGAATTGTACCCGCCGTTGTTCCACGTCGATTCGACCGCCCGTCCTGGCGCGGATACTTCCACGTCCCGCTCCTGAATCACGTAATCGCCGGCCGTTGCCGGGTTCCCCCGGGAGGAGAAGTCAGCCACGCGGTACGTTCCGTTTTGCTGAACATTTTCCAGAGCGGCGACCGCTACTGCGTCCTTCAACGCTCCCGGATAGCCGATCGTATTGGCCGAAGGGCCGGAATTGCCGGCAGCCGCTACCACGAGCGCTCCTCGCTGTTGGGCATAGGTCACGGCATTGGAAATCAACGAATCCTTGACGGAGGAGCCGAGCGACATGGAAATCACCACTTTTACCCCGTTGCTGGCGCCCTGATCAGCGGCGTAGCGGATCGCGTAGGCGATGTCATCCGCATACCCGCTGCCTCCGTCGCTCAGCACTTTATACGACCACAGCTTGGCTTCCGGAGCGACGCCCCAAATCCCGCTGCCGCCTCCTCCGTTGGCGAGGATGGTGCCGGCTACGTGGGTCCCATGTCCGTTGCCGTCCGCGCAACCGCTCACGACAGGCGAACTCGTGGTGAAGTTGTAGCACTGCTCCACATTGGCGGACAGATCAGGATGCGCGGTATAGGTGCCGGTATCCAGGACGGCTACGCGAATCCCCTTGCCGCCGCTGGTGGATTGGATCGACGGATTCCGATAAATCGCTTCGATCCCCCAAGGCGTTCGATCGGAAGGAGTCGCCAATGCCTCGATGCGCCCCTCCTCCTCCTCGAACTCGGCAATCGACAGCGTGTTGACCAGCGTGACTTTCAAGGACTTGTCCGCCGTCAACTGCTTCAGCTCTTCTTCCGTCACTTCGGTGGTAAAGCCCAGGTCGTCAAAGTCGTGCCGCTCTCCAAGCTGCTGCTTCAGGCTGGCTTTCAGCGACTTGACGCTCTTCTCCGGCTGAATCAGCACCCGAAGCTTGTCCGAACTTGTGCTCTTGCTCTCATCAACAGCCCCCGCACCTCCAGAAAACACGGACAGTACCAATGCTGCTGACAGCACCATGCCTCCCAACAACTTCTTCCTGCGCCCCTTCATGCCAATACCTCCTTTAAATGGATAAATTTGGTTTACTGCTGACTCAATTATAAACAATTCTAAAATTTATATCAATTAGTAATTTTAGATATTTTTTCTTTTTCTTCCAAAAAGTTCTGTCCCCTCCGAAAAACCGTCAGCCAAAACAAAACACTCCCCTCTTCAGGGGAGTGTTTTGTCAAAACCGTATCGCTTCGCCGTCTTCCGGCACCAGCACCCGGCCGTCCAGCTTTCGCTCCCGCAGGTGCGCGCGCAGTTCGGCGCGGCTCAGCAGACAGTGGTTCCACGCTTCCATATGGGCGACGACGATCCGGGCGGACGGGCAGGCGGCGGCCAGGCGAACGACGTCCTCGGCGGTCATGGTGATGGGATCGCCGGTTACAAATTGGGCGGCTCCGGCAAATACTACCGCCACTTCCGGCCGATGGACGGCGGCGGCCCGCTCCACCTCTTCGCACCAGATCGTGTCGCCGGCCAGGTAGAGGCACGGTTCCCCCTCCGCCCGCAGCACAAACCCGGAGACAGGCCCCATCTTCGCACCGATGTCCCCGGTGCCGTGCCGGCCGCCCGTCCGCACGAGGCGCATCCCTTCCCAGACGCTCTCATCCGCCACCGGCGTGACATTCGAAAATCCGCATGCCGCCAGCCGATCCCGATCCTGCGGCTGGCAAAAAACCGGGATCTCCTTGGGCAGCGCCTCGGCGGCCGCTTGGTCAAAATGATCGCGATGGGTGTGTGTCACCAGGACGGCATCGATCCCGGCAATCACGCGCTCCGCCGTCACGGGCAGATCCACGAGCGGATTGGGCCGCTGGTTGGGCGTGTCGGGAGTGGCCGGGAGTTCGCCCGCCCGGCTCAGCATCGGATCGACAAGCAGCGTCCGGTTGGCGTATGTCACGCGCAGCGTGGCGTGTCGGACAAGCTGGATTTCCATACAGGTTCGCTCCTTTGCCTTTATAATGGATACAGGTGAGTCCATTATAATCGGGTAATCGTTGACGCTGTGAAAGGATTCATCCTTCTGCTCTTTCAGGTTGAAAGGAGTCTGCCTCATGCTGGATCAAACCGACCTGCGCATCCTCGCCCTGCTGCGCGAAAACGCCCGCTTGTCGTGGAAAGAAATCGGCGAACAGGTGCATCTGACCGGCCAGGCCGTGGGCAATCGCATTCGGCGGATGGAGGACATGGGCGTCATTCGCGGATATACGGCCGTTGTCGATCCCGCCAAACTGGGCCCCTCCCTCACCGCAATCGTCACGATCCTGATGAAAACGACGGATCACGGACGGTTCGAACGCTTCGTCAGCAGGCGCCCCGAGATCGTCGAAGCCCATCGCGTCAGCGGGGAAGGCTGTTATTCGCTGCTCGTCCGCGTCCCCGATCAGACGGCCCTCAACGCGCTGTTGGACGCCATCCTGGCGTACGGCAACTACCGGCTGAGCCTGTCGATCGGCCGGCTGAAATAGGCACGTCCATCCCAACAGCCGATCATTTCTGAACCGACCGATCATCCCCATGGCGATGGCGACATCGATCGCGTGCGGCCTGAGCCTTTACTCCAGCTTGGTACCGGGAACGCTCTCCACAAAATATTACCGGTTGCCCTCTTCCGCCCAACGGGTTTACAATGAGGGATACCAAGAACCCAGGTTCTTGCAGACGTCAAGAAAGGGGGGAAATCGCCGATGGAAGACGCGCTTTTGCTGCTTTCGCTGGATGATTTCTTCGCCTTGCTTGCCCTGTTTGCGGGATGCTTCCCGTCCGTCCTGTACATACGGCGTTTGCAGGGCCCGCAGACCGTGACCATTGGCTGGCGCCAAGACGACAGCTACGAACCTTCCATTAATCCTTGCTTGGTCGAGACGTATCCGATGGCGGCAAGGCAGCCGCAGCGCATCCGGCTGCATCGGCGCGTACAGCGCGAAGACGGCGACTCGGATGCTTCCGCACTCCGCTTTTCGCTCTGATCAGAAGAATCAGAATGGAAAAAGGAGCGTGACGGGGCATGATCGCCAAGTACATCGGAGAAGCTCTGTTGGTTTGCTTCAGTCTGCCGCTGTTTGCCTATCAGACCGCGGAGAGCCTCCACGCGCTGGCGGACGCGTTTGCGCAGATGTCCGAGTACCTGCCGTGGAAGTGACAAGTGCAACGTGCATGACAAAACCCTGGCCGAACGGTAATCGGCCAGGGTTTTTCTTGCTGTCGCGGTAAACGGGTGCAGGTCTTCCGTGCGCTGGCGGCACGCGTGATCGATGCCGGCCGGTTCCCATGTTCCGCACGCAGTCAATCCGCCTGCACGCGGTCTCCTCGCGACGTCGGCTGGGAGATGACGAGAAATTCCGTCTCCGCCCCGCTTTCATTTTTCATCTGGTGCGGCACGCCCGGCGGCACTTCCATGCCTTCGTGGGGATGCAGCTCCCACGAGACGCCGTCCACTTCCAGCACTGCTGTCCCGGACAGCACAAAGAAAAACTGCCGCGACCGCTCGTGGTAATGACGGACTTCCGCCGTTCCCGCCGGCATCCGTTCGTGGATGACGCTCAGGTCGCTCCCCTTGACCAGATGCCAGCCGTCACAGCGCTCCCCCCAGACGTAGTGCTCCGCGCTCTCCTTGGAGATTTTCCCCAGCGGCATGCCGTCCGACCGCCCGAGACGGGGGGTCGCCTTCGGACGGGACTGGGGCTGAAATCCTTTGAACCGCGTGCCCTGATACGTGAGGATGCCGTCTTCGTTTTGGGCAATCAGCCCGTACTCCGGCCCGTTTACGCGAAACTCCAGCCGTTCCCCGCTGTCCAGTTCAAACGCCACGTAATACGAAGTATGAACGCTTGAATCCCCGGCGCCTCCCCACGTATTCGTCCGCTTCCCCAACACCCTGGCCGGAACGCTGCGGATCGGCGCGGTGTTGTTGGACATCCACGTGCCCACGCCTCTGACCAGAGCCGTCCCCATTACCACAATGATCACCCCAAAGATCAAGCCGGGCGCCAGCGTAAACCACCAGGGTTCTCCCAGCATGCCGGGATAACTCGCATCGAAAAACACGCTCTTCCCTCCTGTCCATCACGCTACCCTGTTATACGCCGGGGGGAAGCAAATGTTTCGATCATTCCCGCGATTCAGAAGGGAATCCGCCTGTTCTCCATGCAGTCATACCCGTTTCGGACGGCCCACTCGATGCCCCCGTCCCAGAAGCTTTCGCAGGCGCACAGGATCGCGTCGGGCTTCGATAAATCCCCGGCCATCACCAACCGTGTAAAGGTTGGATATATTGTTAATTTTCGATTTTTTCTTACGTCAAAGCGCATTTCTTTACGTAGCAATTCCTTATCCACAAAGTTCTATACTGCGTCGATGGCTCCTCAACGGCTCATGCGTCCCAGCTTTACAATCGTCTCCCAGTGTGCTTGCAAACGAACGGAGCACGATGTAAACTATATATTCATAATTTTTTCACTCCTGCAAGAGAGCCACACTTTAATAACTTTTTCCGGTATTAATCCCTATTTTTTCTTATACTATAAATATTGGTTAACCCAGTGATAAAAGGGGGGGTACTTATGCGGAGATTTATATCAATGTTGATTTTTTTGCTACTAGTTGTTGGATGTTCTGACAAAAATGATCAGGAGCTCATTTGGTTTGATACCCCAGATGATGCAATTCAATATGGTGTTCAACAAGAAGGTATAACCGTAAGTGACATTTTGGCGAGGGAAGAAAGAGACGGTGAATCGCTGATCATCTACAAAATTAAATTATCCGAAGGAACTGGGCTTGGGGTTGCAAGTCTCGCTAGAGAAAATGGGAAATACGCTTGGTATAGGGCCGATCAACCTGTGTTAGTTCAGTATTCCAGTACAGAAAATACACCTGTTATTAAAATTGTTATAAGTACGTTCACGAAGAAAAGTTTTACCATCTACCTCGGATCAACAAAGGATCCAAACAAAACAATTAATACGGATAAAGGAACAGTTTCACCAACCATCAACAAGAATGAAGGTCTTTTGTACTATATCGAATGATCTATTTACTAATTTTGGAATAAATAGCATTTTATATATGTTGGTATAATCCAAATGTCTAGATAGGGGAGTTCCGTTTGAAAAAGGTAATTAAGAAACTTATGTCACTAGGCCTGTGCCTCACTCTAGGATTGGTCGCGTTATCTGGCTCTGCAACCGCAGCTGACTCCAACAATAGGTTCGTTACTCTTAACAAGAAAGATGCTTTTGTTGACCCATCTAGTGGACTGCTTATTATTCCGTTCAAGAAGGAAAAAGATAAACTTGTTCCTGTATCGAAACGTGAGTATCTCGATAGCACCCAAAAGCCGATCGTAACAAAAGACCAAGGTAGTAACACCCATGGGAAATCTCAATTAGATATCATTAGTCCAACAGCTGATTATCGTGAATATTGGCTCTATACCGAAACATTGACGTCCACTGAGTACGGTACGATCCAACAGGTATCTTCAGGGATTACGTGTACGACACCAACTTGTAGCATTTCCAAAGCAGTGACAGCAACAGTAAGTGCATCCTTCAGTACATCGGCAACTATTGAGCAAGACGCAATAGCAGCTGGAGCCTCTTTTACATGGCAATATCAACTTACAGACCAAAGCACATATCAGTTTAACTTGAACCAAGGTGACTCAGGATACATTGGCTTCAAACCTCGATTTAATCGCTCTTCTGGTGTTTTGAAGAAGTATTCTAACTGGGATGGATACCTTGGAATTAGTAAGAATGCCTGGGGACTGTCACCGAAAAAGACGAGTAACGGTGAGGCTGATGGCTACTATGTCTTCGTCTACACCGATTATTAAAGAGAATCGTTCTATGAAATAGCTTTCGCTCTGGACTTTACCCCTGTCAAGTAGACAATGTTAAAATGCCTTAAGATCTTCATGCGGCGATCGCTTTCCCGTATTCGACCGGGGAGCGGTCGCCAAGTCGCTTCTAACCGTTTGATGTTGTAGAACGTAATGTATTTGTCAATCGCTTGATTGACTTCTTCAATTGTTTTATATATCAGCGATGTACAATATCTTAATTTTTAAATGCGAGAAGAACGATTGGATGCAATCATTGTCCAGGCAGTTGCCTTTGCGAGAGTGGTTGCCTACCATTCCGAGTTGTTCCAATCACTTGTTTTACGGTTTCGACATTTACAGAATCCTTGGTTGGAGTGGATCAAAATTCCGATCGTTGATTTTCCGAGTGTTGTGGTTACCAGGGCAAAGTCATTTCGGGGAGATACGTGAAAGGCGATATTCTCATGGTTGATTGGTCTTGGATCACTGACAAATAAAGAAAACGGGAGAGACGTGAAGTCGGTAACCTATTTCTTGTTTGGTGCTTCGCGCTGGACCGCTCACATTACTGCGTAAATGTACGTCAGGTCGTATTGTGGGAAACGATTTCGCCAATGTTGCCATATTGATTCCAATTCCACTTGGTTACCGCGTAGAATGCCGAAGAAACACCTGGTCATTTTTTGAGCATTGCGTATCGTAGTTGTTTCTCAGATTAGACTGTGTTTCCTCCTTACTTGTTCTTTTGTTCTATTTGGTTTGCTGTGCACGAGGGGACGGGCCGTCCGTTTCCCGTGCCGCTGAGCCGTAGATGCCGATCGCCTTGATGTTCTCTCCGTGGACGGACAGCGCCCGTTCGGCGATCTCGTGCGCCAGGCGCGCCCGCTCTTCTCTCGTCATTGGCATTGGTCCATTCATGGGGGTTCACTCCTTTTGTTCGGTACGAAGCGTTTCTGGAAAGCCGCACACGAACAGACAGGAGGGCCGCGGGATCAACGGGGGATGTTCTTCCCCTGCGGAACAGGCTGCCCGTCCGGCTGCCGAGTCAGAACAGGCCGCAGTCATTCTTTATTGACTTTTCAGGAAAAATCGGTTACGATGGATATGCGTAAACGTGAATATGTAGGATGAATGGAGGAGCCTGTCACCATAGGTTTCCTATTGCCTTTTTTAAGAAGGTAGGGGAAACCGAGGGGCAGGCTCCTTTTTCATTCTCATCCTTCACATCAGATCAAAGGGGGAGTGGTCCATGATTGTCTTTCAACTCGCGCTGATTCTGCTCGCTTCCAAGATTGCGGGGGACATCAGCGTCCGCTTGGGGCAGCCCTCCGTACTGGGCAAGCTGCTGATCGGCATCGTGCTCGGCCCTACGGTGCTGGGGTTGGTAACCGATACGGAAATCCTCAAGGAAATCAGCCAGATTGGCGTCATTCTGCTGATGTTCATCGCGGGACTGGAAACCGATCTCGACGAGTTCAAGCGGTCGGGAAAAGCCTCCACGTTCGTCGGCGTGGCCGGCATCCTGGCGCCGTTGACGCTGGGGTATCTGGCGGGCACCGCCATCGGCATGTCTCCGATGGAAGCAGTCTTTCTCGGCCTGCTGCTTTCCGCCACCAGCGTCAGCATTTCCGTGCAGGCGCTCAAAGAGCTGGGCAGGCTGAAGTCAAAAGAAGGGGCAACCATCCTAGGCGCGGCGGTCATCGACGACGTGCTGGTCATCCTCGCCCTGGCTTTTGTGATGAGCTTTGCCGGCGGTGATGTCAATCTCGGCATGGTGATCGTGAAAAAAGCGGTGTTCTTCGCCGTCGCCCTGCTGCTCTCCTGGAAAGTGGTGCCCTGGGTGCTGAAGCGGTTTGCTCCGCTGCAGGTGACCGAGTCCGTCGTATCCGCCGGACTGATCATCTGTTTCACGTTCGCCTACCTGGCCGACTATGCGGGAGTAGCCGCCATCATCGGCTCCTATATAGCCGGAGTGGCCATCAGCCTGACCCCGTACAAGCACGAGGTGTGTGAAAAGGTGGAAACGCTCAGCTATTCCGTGTTTGTGCCGGTGTTCTTCACCTCCATCGGGGTCACGGCGTCGTTTGCGGGCATTGGCGAACATCTCGGCCTGATTGTGGGCCTCAGCATCCTGGCGATCCTGACCAAACTGGTCGGCGGCGCGCTCGGTGCGAAGCTGTCCGGTTTTACCTGGGGCAGCTCCCTGGGCATCGGCGCGGCGATGGTGTCCCGCGGGGAAGTGGCGCTGATCATCGCCTCCATCGGACTGGATACCCGGCTGCTGACCGAGGACATGTTTGCCGCCGTCGTCGTCGTCGTTCTGGTGACGACACTGGTGACGCCGCCGCTGATGAAGCTGTTTTTCGCCCAACAAAAGAAAGAGGCGGAACGCCCCGTGTTGAAACAGGAAGCGTAATCCGCCGCCGGCTGCCGGGACAGCGGTCCCGGCCGTTTTTTTTTTGACAGTCGATGACGTGGTTCGTTCTACTTCGTTTCCCGGTGCAGCGTCCGCCGCTTCAGCCGCGGCGAATACTTCATCAGTTCCAGCCGCTCCGGGGTGTTTTTCTTGTTTTTCGTCGTGATGTAGTTGCGATCTCCCGTCTCCGTGCACTGCAGCGTCACCGTTACGCGCATTGGTTTTTCCTCCTTTTGCTCACATGATCGTCTCGACAACCGTATCCGCCGTCGGCAGCGGGTCCGGCAGAGCACTCCAGTCCGCTTCGTACTCCTCGTCCGTCAGCAGGCAGGCGTCCAGCCCGCGCTCGATGGCGGCCTGATCCATGCCAATCCCGATGAAGACCAGTTCGGTCAACCGGTCGCCATGCCGCGGGTCCCACGTGGCGGCCCAGTCAGGGTCTTCCGCCCGGAGCATCTGCTGTTCCGCTTCCGGCAGGGCGGCTGCCCAATACCCGACCGCGCCCACTTCGATCGACGGGCCCGCCTGGCTTACCGACATCGCCAGATCGTTTCGCGTCGCCAGCCAGAAAAAGCCCTTGGCCCGCACCACCTGTTCCGGCCACTGTTCCAGCCAGTTCGCAAAGCGCTCCGCGTGAAACGGGCGGCGGCGTCGGTAGACAAAGGAAGAGATGCCGTATTCGTCCGTCTCCGGCGTATGCTCCCCCTTCTGCAGTTCCTGCAGCCAGCCGGCCGATTGGCTCGCTTTTTCCAGGTCGAACAGGCCGGTGTGCAGGATCTCCCGGGGATTGACCCGGCCGCGGCTGGTCCGGATCAGCTTGGCGTGCGGCTGCAGTTTGCGCAGGACGGCTTCCAGCTTCTCCAGCTCCGCCTCCTCCACCAGGTCGCACTTGTTGAGGATCAGCACGTCGCAAAACTCGATCTGGTTGATCAACAGTTCCACGACGTCGCGCTGGTCGTCCTCGCCGGTCGCCTGGCCCCGTTCCAGCAGACTCTCCCCCGAGGAAAAGTCGTGCCAGAACCGGCAGGCGTCCACCACGGTCACCATCGTGTCCAGCCGGCACACGGCGGAAAGGTCGATCCCGTTTTCTTCGTCCACATATGTAAACGTCTGGGCGATCGGTACCGGCTCGCCGATGCCGGTGGATTCGATCAGGATATAGTCGTACTTGCCTTCCCGGGCGAGCCGCTCCACTTCCGTCAGCAAATCCTCCCGCAGCGTGCAGCAGATGCAGCCGTTGGACATCTCCACCACTTTATCCTCCACCCGGGAGACGCCGCCCCCTTGGGCAACCAGCGTTCCGTCCACGTTCACCTCGCTGAGGTCGTTGACGATGACGGCGACGCGCATACCCTCGCGATTGTTCAGCACGTGGTTGAGCAGCGTCGTCTTGCCCGCTCCCAGGTATCCGCTGAGGACCGTCACCGGTATTCGTTTGTCCGGCTTTCCTTGATCATCCATGCCTTGCAGCTCCCTTGTACGTTGATAAATCGTAATAAATACGATTTGACTTTTATCCTACCCCAAGGACGAACGGCTCGTCAAGATAAAACGTAATCATTCCGATTTCAAGGATGTGGGAATGTTTACCCGATACAATGAATAGACCCATACTCTATGTCCAGCGGAAGGAGCCTGCGGTAATGAAGTTGACTCAATCCCTCGCTGACCGGATTGTCAAACGCACAATGGAAGTGACCAACCTGAACATCAATGTCATGGATAAGGACGGCGTCATTATCAGTTCCAGCGATCCTGCACGCATCCAGAGCTTTCACCAGGCGGCCCGCCAGGTGATTGCCACCGGGGAGGAAATGCTCCTCGGCGAAGAAGATTGCCAAAAATGGACGGGAACGAAGCCCGGCATCAACATGCCCATCCGCTTTCAGCAGCAGATTGTCGGCGTGATCGGCATATCCGGCGCTCCGCAGGAAGTGGTTCCGTTCGGCAAAGCGGTCAAGATGATGACGGAAATGATGCTGCAGCAGGCGTATCTGACGGAGCAGATGGAACTGGCGGAGCGCTCGGTCAATTTTCTGGTGCAGGAGATGATTTCCGGAACGCTGGACCCTTCGCGCGACGTGGTGATGTCCCGCGGTGCCCTGCTCGGTCTGGATTTGTCCCGTCCCCGCTCGGTCGTGATCATCCAGGCGACCGGCGCGGAGGACTGGGAGGAATGGCATGCCGACCGCCGCTTCCCCCGCAAGGTTGCCGCCTGCTTCCGCCATTCCGATCAGGTCTGCGTCTCCGTGACAAAACGGAACTGCTGGATCGTCGTCACCGACTTGAGCGGCCTCCGCGGCAGGGAGCAGATCAAGCCGTATTTGCACGAAGCCGCCCACAAACTGCTGAACGCAGCCCCCGCCGGCCTCCGCGACCACCTTCTGATCGCAATGGGGCGCGGCTATGAAGACGTCTACGATCTGGAACTGTCGTTCAAGGAGGCCATGCAGACACTGCAGGTGCTGGAGCGCTTCCCCGACAAGGGGGCTATCGGCCATATTGACGACATGTCGCTGGAGCTGCTGCTTCTCGAAACACCCCCCGCCACCCGACAAGTGGTGGTCCGCGACATTCTCAAGGAACTCGTCAAGCACGACGAACTGCTGGAGACGCTGAACGCTCTGTTTTCCGCCGATCTCAACCTGACGGCGGCGGCTCAAGCGCTCAACATCCATCGCAACACGCTCCTGTACAGGCTGGACCGGATTGAGGAGATGCTGGGGCGCAATCCGCGCCGCTTTGCCGAGGCGGCCAAAATCAAGCTGGCGCTGGAACTGCACCGCCTCTCCCAAACTGGATAATCCTCACAGAAACCAGACAGGATTCGACACGCTTTTTTGGTGGTTTTGCAAAATGTAATCGCCATCCAAGTCTTGTATATTAATGGTAACGACAGAAGAACATGAGAGGAATGGCTATGAATACGCTTTCGTTTTTGCAGGATGGTTTTTTCGACGAAATTGTACAAATTTTGCATGAAGAGACCGGTCAGCACATCAACATCATGGGCGAGGGCGGTGTGATCCTCTCCTCCACCCGCCCGGAACGCATCGGCACCGTGCACGAGGCAGCCAAAAAGATCATGCTCGGATTGATTGACGAAGCCCTGGTGACGGAGGAGCAGGCACGGGAACTGGAGGGCGTACGTCCGGGCTCCAACCTGCCGATCGTGTACAACGGCCAGCGCATCGGCGTCATCGGCATGTCCGGCAACCCGGACGAGATGCTGCCGATCGTCCGTGTCGCCGTCCGTACCGTCGTTCTGTGGCTGAAAAACCGCGAACAGGTCATGGAACAGCAGCAGGCCTCCAAACAAGTGTACGAACAACTGCACAACATGGCGGCCACCATTCAACAGATTTCCGCCAGTTCCGAAGACTTTGCCGCAGCCAGCCGAAACGCCCTGCAGGTCGTGAAAAACGGCGAAGAACAAATCAAGCAGATCACGGACGCGCTCAAGATGATCAAGGAAATCGCCGACCACAGCAACCTGATCGGCTTAAACGCCGCCATCGAAGCGGCGCGGGCCGGCGAAGCGGGCAGAGGCTTTCAGGTCGTCGCCTCCGAGGTCCGCAAACTGGCGTCCGTCTGCCAAAACACCATCAAGCAGATTCAGGAGATTCTCCGCCAGGTGCACGTCACGTTCGGCAGCATCAGCGAACAGGCCAAAGCAAACGACGACAAGGCGCAGGAACAATCCACCGCGCTGCAGGCGCTGGTCAAATACGTGGACGACATTGAACAGATGATGGAAACCCTGGCCAAGGGAGGGGCAGCATGAAGATTGTCATCGCACCTGATTCGTTTAAAGGAAGCCTTACCGCCAAACAGGCGGGAGAAGCCATCGCGGCAGGCGTGCGCAGAGCGCTGCCGGACAGCGAAATCGTCGTCAAGCCGATGGCCGACGGTGGTGAAGGCACCCTCCAGTGCCTGGTGGACGCGACCGGCGGCAAGATTTTGCAGGCAGCCGTCAAAAATCCCCTCGGCCGGGAGATCACGGCGGAGTTCGGGATCCTGGGAGACGGGGAAACGTGCGTCATCGAGATGGCTGCCGCTTCGGGCCTCTACCTGATCGAGGCGGGCGAGCGCAATCCGCTCGTGACCACCACCTACGGGTTCGGCCAATTGATCAAGGCCGGATTGGACCTGGGCTGCCGCCGCTTTATTCTGGGGATCGGCGGAAGTGCTACCAATGACGGCGGGGCCGGCATGCTGCAGGCGCTCGGGTTCGCCCTGTTGGACGCGGCCGGCCAGCCGATTGCTTTTGGAGGAGGTGAGCTCGGAAAACTGGAGCGAATCGATGCGAGCAGTGCCGATCCGCGGCTGGCAGAGTGCCGGTTTACCATCGCCTGCGACGTGGACAACCCGTTTGTCGGACCGAACGGCGCTTCCCATGTGTTCGGCCCGCAAAAGGGGGCCACGCCCGAGATGGTCAAACTTTTGGACGACAATCTGCGCCATTTTGCCGATGTGATTGAACAGACCAGGGGCATCGCGATCCACGACCTGCCGGGGACCGGTGCGGCCGGCGGCGTAGCGGGCGCCCTCCTCGCCTTTTTGAACGGCGAGCTGAAGTCCGGCATCCAGATCGTCAGCGAAACCACCCGGCTGGCCGAAGCGATGGAAGGCGCCGATCTGGTGTTTACCGGCGAAGGGCAGGTCGACTACCAGACCGCTCAGGGCAAAACGCCCTGCGGGGTGGCAAGGCTGGCGCAGCAGCGCGGGATTCCCGTCGTCGTCCTGGCGGGCTCCATCGGCACCGGCATCGAAGCGCTGTACGAACACGGCGTCACTGCGGTGGCCAGCATCATCAACAAGCCGATGACGCTGGACCAGGCGATGGCGCACACCACCGGACTGCTGGAACAGGCGGCCGAACAACTCACGCGCATTTTCGCAAGCAAGGGAGGATTGTCATGAGTCCTGCAGTGATTCAGTTGGGGCCGATCATTTTGCTTCTGCTGCTGCTGTCGATTCTCTTCATCATCTACGCGACAGCCAAGTGGAAGCTCCACCCGTTCTTATCCATCATTTCCAGCACGTATCTATTTGCGTTGGCGACCAACCTTGTCGGCTCCCTCAGCGGTGTCGAGAAACCGATCATCGCCGACATCGGCAAAGAGATTGCCGGCGGATTCGGCGGCATCATCACCAGCATCGGTCTGGTCATCATCTTCGGAACGATGATCGGCAAAATCCTGGAAAACTCCGGCGCCGCCGTCAAAATGGCGGAAGTGGTGCTGCGCATCCTGGGCGACCGCCATCCCGCACTGGCCATGACGATCATCGGCTGGATCGTCTCCATCCCGGTCTTTTGCGATTCCGGCTACGTCATTTTGTCTTCCCTGAAAAAATCGCTGGCGAAAAAGACCGGCGTCAGCGTCGTCACCCTGGCAGTCGCTCTCTCCACCGGCCTGTACGCCACCCATACACTGGTGCCGCCGACGCCGGGTCCCATCGCCGCCGCGTCCAACGTCGGCATTGGACCGGACGGCCTGTTCTGGGTGATCGTCATCGGTCTCGTCGTTTCCATCCCGGTCGCGCTGGCCGGACACGTCTGGGCCCGCAAAGTGGCGGACAAGCTCCCGGTGGAACTGGATGAGGCGGTGGAAACCTTTGAGGAGTTCAAGGCCCGTTTCGGACAACTGCCGTCCGCCTTCGCCTCGTTTGCGCCGATCGTGGTCCCGATTATCCTGCTGGCCCTCGGTTCGTTCGCCAACTTCCCGGTAGGGGTCGATGCGCAGGGCAACAAGGAAGTGCTGATGACCGGCTTTGCCAACACGCTCTTCACCTTCCTGGGGACGCCCGTGAACGCGCTGTTTATCGGTTTGCTCTTCGCCATTTTCGGATTATTGCGGCAGCGTAATGAGGAAACGCTGACCAAGTGGATGAGCGAAGGCCTGCTGGACGCTGCCGTCATCATCATGATTACCGGTGCGGGCGGCTCGCTCGGCGCGGTCATCAAGGCCACCCCCATCGCCGATTACGTGAAGACGCTGATCGACGGCAATGTCGCCTTTGTCGGCGTGGGCGCGCTGATCATCACCTTCCTGATCGCTGCCGTCCTCAAAACGGCTCAGGGCAGCTCCACCGCTTCGTTGGTCATCACCTCAACGATCATGATGCCGCTCCTGCCGTCCCTCGGCCTGGATGCGATGCTGGGCACCGTTCCCATCGGACAGATGCTGACGGTCATGGCCATCGGCTGCGGCGCCATGGTGGTCAGCCACGTGAACGACTCCTATTTCTGGGTCGTCACCCAGTTCTCCAAAATGAGCCTGCCCACCGCCTACCGCGCCCAAACGCTGGCCACGCTGGTTCAAGGCTTGGTCGGCATCGTGGTGGTGTCCATCCTGGGATTCCTATTCCTGTAACCCTCGCCAAGACAAACATCCCTCTCTTCTCCGCTGCGAAGAGAGGGATGTTCGTTTGCGGGCACGCATCAGGGTGCGCCTGCTGTCATTTCTGTTTCGGCTTCGGCGTCACCTTGTGGAGGCCGACCGCTTCTCCGTGTCGGCCGATGACCGGCTGGTAGACGGCCGGGTTGTTCACCGTCTTCTGGTCGATCAGCGCCGCCGGGCGGTTGCCTTTCCACGTCATCAGGCTGTAGACCTTTCCGGTTTCCGTGGGCATGGTGATCAAAATGTCGTTTACGCTGTCCTGGTTATAGCGGCCGATGTGCAGTTTCGGCAGATAGGCCTGATCCCATTGGCCCACCGAGGCATACGTCTGCTGGTTGGTTTTTCCCTCGCGGACGACAAGGCGCAGATCGTCGGCCAGCAGGTTCATGGACGCGCCCATTTTGTGGCCCACCAGCAGCACATGGTCGCGCACCCCGTCCCCCGTCACGTCGGCGTACCTGGTGTCCAGCACAAAGGTGCTGTCTTTGTCCATGCTGAACCCGGTGTTGACGTCCACATCGGGGGACGGCATGTTGTCCCAATCGCCTTTGTCGATGGTAAGCCCGACGAGCTGGGGCTTTTGGTTGACCAGTGTCCAGACGCTGGTGGCCACGGCGATCCGGTCGTACCCGTCCACGCCCCACAAGGTCTGGCGGCCGAGGTACCGGATGCTCCCGTCCACTTCGTAGTACGGGACCAGTTGGACCAGCTTTTCGGCAAAGCCTTTGATCGGTTTGCGCAGCTTGCCGTTGGCCTGGTAGACGCCGTACTTCACGTATCCGTCCTTGTTGGGACTCACGTCAACGGTGGTGACCCCCTTGAAGTGGCTGCTGGTCACCTGTGCCCGAAATCCGTCTACAAATGTTATCTGGAACGTAATCGATTGCTGAGGCTGAATGCGCACCACGGTGGCAAACGCTTGCGGATTCACCGCCTTCGCATGGACCGGCTCCACATTCGGTCCCGCCGTCAAGAGAATCGCGCCGCCGCAGAGCACGGCCGATACGGTCTTGCACCACGCTTTCATCGTTTCTTCCTCCCTTTGTTTTCCCTGATCTCGTGTTTGCACATCCTGCAGTCTCAGGAAACAGGTTGCAGAACGGCCAGCCGTTCATTTCTATATTCTGTCAATACGCTGTGACTCTGTTTACATAAACGGTGGAACGTGCCAAATTGTTGCAAAACGGCTTTTCCCTTTTTTCGCCCTCGGCAGCGGATCGATGTCACCGGTTTGCAACCCTTTTTCCTTCCAGTCCGGCTACAATAGAGTCAGATTTTTGAGCACCACACAGAAAGGAACGGAACCACCATGAAAAAAACGTGGCTGTTGCCGGCCGCTCTCGCCGTTTTCACCAGCGGCTGCGGTCTGTACGACACTCCCAACGAATTGATGCGGGCACCGTTGGCCGATGCCAACCAGCAATCGATCAACCAGGCGGTCATGCAGTTTCTGCCGCCCGGCTCGCAGTTGACGGTGCCGCTTCACCCCGAAGAGGCCAGCGCGGTCAGCCTGCAGGATCTGACCGGAGACGGCACTCCCGAGGTGGTCGCGTTTTACAAAACGGAAAAAACCGATTACGAAATTGGCGTGCTAGTCCTCAGCCAAAAGGGGGGAAAGTGGAAGAAAACCGCGTCCTTCACCGGAATCGGCAGCGAATTGGACTACGTCCAGTTCGTCGACGTGACGGGCGACAGCGTCCCCGAGATGCTGATCGGCTGGGGCGGCGGCGAAGGATTGAACAAGGAACTGTCCGTCTACTCCTGGCAGCAGGAACAGATGCGTGAGCTGCTGAAGCAGCCGTACGCGGTCATGGCGGTCGGCGATCTCACCGGTGACAACCAGGTGGAGCTGGCGCTGGTCTCTCACGACCACAACGCGCTGACGTCCAAAGCAGAGGTGTACGGTTTGAAGGACGGACAGTTGGGCAAGCTGACCGAACTGCCCCTGGAGGGGGCCGTAAACGGGTACGAACAGGCGACGATTGGCAGGGCGACGCCCACCCAATCCGCGATCTTTGTCGAGGCAGGCATGGGGGCGCATTCCGGCATGACCGAGTTTTTGGTCTGGCAAAACGGCAAGCTGGTCCGTCCGCTGGCCAAGGCGAACGGTGACATCGACCTGACCTTTAAACCCTATGTCCTGCCCAGCGAAGACATCAACGACGACGGCATCGTCGAAATCGGCATCCACGCCCAGCCGCCGGGCACCGACGAGCTGCCCATGGCGGAAATCCCGTGGATCGCATCCTATTACCAGTGGGACGGAGCGGCCGGCCTGCGCCACGTCGAGGACCACTATCAGGCGTACGACATGGGCACGGATTTTCGCATTCCCGCCAAGTGGAACGACAAGTACACCATTGAGGAAGACCGCGACCCCGCCTCTCCCTCCGTCCGCCTGCTCTATTACGGCCAGGGGGGCAAAGAAAAGGCGACGCTGCTCACCCTGCAGGCTGTCCCGCAGAAGGATTGGACGAAGGTCGAAGCTTCCCTGAAGGAGAAGCAGACGCCCTATATCGTGCTGACGGAGCAGGGAAAACAGGTGGTGGTGGCGATCCAGCCGCAGGAAGCCAACGGGTTGAGCGGCGGCGCCCTGCGTGAGTACAATGCCATGCTGCTGACGGCGGACGAAATCCGCCAGTTGTTCCGTCCGCTGAAAATGCCGGTGTGACCGATCATCTTACCGCAGGAGCAAGGAGAAGAGACGATGAAAGTGTTGTTGCTGGAAGACGAAAAGTCGATTCGCGACTTTGTCCGCATTAACCTGAAGCGGGAAGGCTGCGAGGTGGTGGAAGCGGCCAGCGGGGAGGAAGCGCTGGACATCGCCGAAAGCCAGCCGGACATCGAGATCGCGATCCTCGACGTGATGCTGCCGGGGATCGACGGTTTTGCGGTATGCGGACGCCTGCGCCAGAAGTTCCCCCGGCTCGGCATCATCATGCTGACGGCCAAGAGCCAGGAACGGGACAAGGTGATGGGCCTGGAGTTTGGGGCGGACGATTACGTGGTGAAACCGTTCAGTCCGGCGGAGCTGCTGGCGCGCGTCAAGGCGCTGCACCGCCGGCTCTCCTCCCTCCCCGCTCCCGACGAGGCAAAACGCCTCATCGACATCCATCCGTTCACGCTGCTCTTGGACGAGCGGAAGCTCTTGAAAGGCAGGCAGGAGATCGTGCTGACCCCGAAAGAATTTGCCATTATCAAGCTGCTTGCGGAAAACGCGAACAAGGCGATCAGCCGCGACGACATTCTGACCGAGGTCTGGGGCCAGTTTTTCGTCGGCGACCTGAAGGTGGTCGACGTGAACATTCGCCGCATCCGCCAAAAGATAGAAGAAGACCCCGCCCACCCCAAATACGTGGAAACGGTTTGGGGCTACGGTTATTTATGGCGAAAGGAAACGGACGATGAGAGGGATTAGGGCCAGACTGATCATCCACTTCGGCTTGATCCTGCTGTTGATCGTGCTGGTGTTGGAAGGGTTGTTCTACTGGGCGGTGCATACCTATTACTTCGGCACCGCCACCGAGACGCTGGTCACGCGGGCCACCACGTTCACCACCTTTATCAACAAGTACGCGGGCACGTACCGGCTGAAAGACAAGGCCCGCTACATTCTGGAGAACGTCTCGAACGAGGAATACGCCAAGGTGGAAGTACTGGACACCGGGGGAAAAGTGCTGCTCAACTCCTACGGGTTTCAAACCGCCGAAGTGATTGACACGCCCGATGTGAAAGAAGCCTTGAAAAACACGACGGGCATCTACGTCGGCAAGTCGCCGCAGACGCCGGAGCGGGTCATCGCCGTCTCCAACCGGCTTGCCTACCTAGGCGAGACGGTCGGCGTTCTGCGCTACACCATCTCCGCCGAACCGCTGTACGCAGCCGTCTACCGGATTGCGATGTACGGCGCGGGCGTCGGCGCCGTCGTCGTGCTGTTTGCCTTTGGCTTGAGCCTGGTGATCGCCAAGCGCATGGTCGACCCGATACTGGAGCTGACCAGAGCGGCCACACAGATGGCGACGGGCAATTTCTCCGTCCGGGCGGCCAAGCGCTACGACGACGAGGTGGGCACGCTGGCGGAGACGTTCAACTACATGGCCGAGGAGATCGGCAAGAACGAAAAACTGAAAAACGACTTCATCTCCTCCGTCTCCCACGAACTGCGGACGCCGCTCACCTCGATCAAGGGCTGGGGAGAGACGCTCCTTTCCGGCGGGCTGAACGATCCGGAAGAGACAAGGCTCGGCCTGGAAGTGATCGCCAAGGAAACGGATCGGCTGATCGGCCTGGTGGAAGAACTGCTGGATTTCTCGAAGTTTCAGTCCGGCGAGATGAAGCTGTCGCGGGAGCGGCTGGATCTGCGCGACGTGCTGGAAGACGTCCGGGTGCAGTTCGCCGTCCGCTCGCACGACAAGGGCGTGGCGCTTCAGGTTGTCGTGCCGGATGCTCCCCTGCCGGTCGCAGGTGACGCCAACCGGCTGAAGCAGGTCTTTGTCAATTTGCTGGACAACGCCTTCAAGTTTACCCCCAGGGGCGGGGCGATCACCGTAACGGCGGAGGAGACCGGGGGATGGGCGGCCGTCGCCGTAGCGGACACAGGCGAAGGCATCGATCCGGCAGACCTGCCGCACATCACGCAAAAGTTTTTCAAGGGGCGGTCCAAACAGGCCGGCAGCGGCTTGGGCCTCGCCATCTGCCGGGAGATCGTCCAGCTCCACGGCGGCCGTTTCCGCGCCGTCAGCAGGCTCGGCAGCGGAACCACGGTATCGGTCGAACTGCCGCTGGCAAAGGAATGACGGCAAACTCTTGGGGTGACCATCACGAAAACAGGAGACGTCCGGCAAAAAGCCGACAGCCCGTCCGTTTGGAGCGGGCTGCCGGCTTTGTTCATTTTCGCCAGGTTTCGTTAGAAGCTGTTTTCGATCACCAGTTGGTCCAGGCCAAAGCGGGCGGTCGGGTATGCGGGCACACTGGCCTTGCCCACCGTAATCATCATCACCGGGACGTAGCGCGGCGGGATGTTGAGCGCCTGGATGAGCGCGTCCCTGTCAAAGCCGCCCATCGGGCAGGTGTCGTAGCCTTTTGCCTTGGCGGCCAGCATCAACTGCATGGACGCGAGCGAAGCGTTGCGGATGGCCTCGTCGCGGGCAAATTGCGGATTGTTGCGATACGCCCCTTCGATTTGGCCGATCAGCGTTTCCCGCACCTGTTCGGTGACGTACCCCTTGGCCAGCGCTTCGTCATACACCGGACGAGCCGATTTGTCGGCCTCCAGATCGCCGAGTACAATAATAGTGGCGAAGGCGTCCACCACCTGCTGCTGGCCGTAGGCGATCGGCAGAAGCTGCTCTTTTTTGGCCCTGTCCGTCACCACGATGAAACGCCAGTGCTGCAGGTTCCAAGAAGACGGCGCAGTCGCAGCCAAGCGCAGGATTTCGTTTAGTTCCTCGCGCGGAATCTCTGCGTTGGGATCGTATTTGCGCACGCTGTGGCGCGCTTCCATGACCTGTTCGGCCGTCAGTTTTACGTCTGCTTGCATACGGGAAGCCTCCTTTTTCTCTCATGTGCGAACACTCTTACATTATAATAGTTGGTTACGTTTCGCAACAGTGCAGTATGCCGGGACACCGGCTTCGCTCCTTTCCCAGTGTTCGAAACCCGGTCCGATTTCATTCCCCGGGCCGGCCCATTTTCGTTGACAGGAGGAATTGATCATGTCGTTTGCCAACAAAATTGTCGTCGTCACCGGAGCCGGGCGGGGGATCGGCTTTGCCGTCGCCTCCCTGTACGCCGCCCACGGCGCCCACGTCGTTGTCGCCGAACAAAACCGGGAAGCGGGAGAAGCGGCCGTTCGAGCCATCGCCGCCGCGGGCGGAACCGCGGTTTTCCACCCGGTCGACGTCAGCGTCCCGGCCGAGATCGAGGATCTGATGCGCATGGTTCAGTCCCGCTGGAACAGGCTGGACATTCTCGTGAACAACGCCGGCATCTCGCAGTGGGCCTCGCCGTACGAGCTTTCGGTCGAGGAGTGGGACCGCATTCTGAACACGAATCTGCGCAGCGTCTTCCTCTGCTCCCGGGAAGCGGCCAAGCTGATGCGCCAATCCGGGGGCGGCTCGATCATCAACATCGCCTCCACGCGGGCGCACATGTCCGAACCGCACTCGGAGGCATACGCCGCCTCCAAAGGGGGCATTCTCGCCCTGACGCACGCCCTGGCGGTTTCCTTGGGACCGGACGGCATCCGCGTCAACGCCATCTCGCCCGGCTGGATCGAGACGGGCGATTATGCCGCGCTGCGGCCGGAGGACCACCACCAGCACCCGGCCGGACGCGTCGGCAAACCGGAAGACATCGCCCGCGCCTGCCTGTTTTTGACCGGTGACGGCAGCGATTTCGTCACAGGTGCGGAGCTGGTGATCGACGGCGGCATGACGCGGAAGATGATTTACGTTCCCTAAGCCGCACCGCCGCCCGCGAAAGGCTCGTCGGGCAAAAAAAGGGACGGTTCCGAGCAGATCATGCTGCGTGGAACCGTCCCTTTTCCGTATTGCCCATGTTCCGTTGCTACCAGGTGCGGATCGGCGGCGAGCCGGGCGGATGGTGGTGAAGCTGCTCCATGATCGGGTAGCCGTACGCCATCACGATCAGGAAGGCCAGCACGCCCACCCAGACCGGCCAGCGCTCCAGAATGCGCGGTGTCTGTTGTTCCGTCTCCGTTTCCGCAATCGGATACTCCGTTTTTCCTTTGGGCGCAAAGAACGCCAGATAACCGAGAATCAGCAGCAGCAGAACCGCCGCCGTAAACAGCAGGCCCCCGCCAAAGGCCATGACGCGCTGAAAATCCATCCAGCCGAGCGCGACCGGGTGATCCATGTAGGTGGTGTAGGCGGTGCGCCGGGGCGTCCCCTGCAGGCCCAGGTAGTGCATCGCAAACGACATCAGGAACATGCCGACTGCCCAGAAGACCGTCTGCACCATTCCCATGCGGTTGGCCGTACGGGTGAGCGTGCGTCCCGTCAGCGACGGAATCAGCCAGTAGCTGACGCCGAAGAAGGTGAGCGCGACCGCCGTTCCCACGGTGATGTGGAAGTGGCCGGTTACCCAGACGGTGTTGTGGACGACGGCGTTCATCTGGTTGCTGGCGTTGATAATCCCTCCGGCGCCGGCCGGAATGAAGAACAGCATGCCCACAAAGGGCGCGAAGAAGCGAACGTCCGACCACGGCATTTTTTTCAGCCAGCCAAACAGCCCTGTTCCGCCTTTTTTCCGTCCGGTCGTTTCAAACGTGGCAAACATGGAGAACGCGGTCATCAGCGACGGAATCACGACGATCAGCGTCAGGATGACGTGGATCATCTTCCAGCCCGGCGAAATGCCCGGCTCCATCAGTTGGTGGTGGAAGCCGACGGGGATGGAGAACAGCAGCAGGCAGATGAACGCGAGCCGGGCCAGCGAGTCGCTGAACACGTGGCCGCCGATGACCCGCGGCACGCAGACGTACCAGGCAATGTAAGCCGGCATCAGCCAGAAGTAGACCAGCGGGTGGCCGAAGAACCAGAACAGGGTCCGGCTGAGCATGATGTTGATTGTCGAGGTCCAGCCGAACGACCAGGGAATCAGTTGGAACAGCACCTCCACCGCCACGGGCAGCGTCGCGATGATCCACAGCACGAAGGTCGTGACCGACATGAACACGAACAGGGGCGACATGCTTCCGCCGTTTTCCCGTTTCCATCTGCGATAGCGGCTGAAGATCGCGAATCCGCCCAGCCAGCTCCCGACCACCAGCAGGGCCGTCCCGATGTAAAAGTACGGCGATGCCTTCAGCGGCGCGTAAAAGGTGTAGAGAACGGACGCGTCGTTGGTGATGATCGTCACGAGCGCCATGACCGTTCCGACCGTCATCAGCACCCAGCCGGCCCAGCCCCATCTCAAGGCGGCGGCGTGCAGGGCCCCGCCGGTGGTACGCGCTACCCCCGAAAGCAGAAAGCCGATGATGAAGTACGTGGTAAAGATGAGTGCCATCAACACGCCGTGCGCGGTCAGAATCTGATAGTAGTTGGTCCAGCTCGGCAGCTCGATGAGGCCGCCGCGCACCATCCCCTGCAGCATTCCGGCCAGCGCCGCCAGTCCAAACGCGGCATACGCCACCCAGATGTACGCCAGACTGAGGCGGGCCGTCGAGCGGTCTACCGGCGTCTGACTGAATGAAGCGATTTTCATGTTCCGTCACCTGCCTTTACTTCACCGTGATTGTGGTCGCCATGACCTGATGGCCGGCGCCGCAGTATTCGTTGCACAGAATCAGGTATTCGCCCGGTTTGTCAAAGGTGTACGACGCGGAGTTGATGTGTCCCGGCATCACCATGAAGTTGACGTTGGTCCCGGGAATCTGGAAACCGTGCACCACGTCCGGGCTGGTGACGTGGAAGTTGACCGTGGCGCCCAGCGGCACCTCCATGTTGCCCGGCGCAAACCCGAAGGCAAACGCCGTCATGTACGCGTCGTATTCATTCTCTCCCACCTTTTTCAGCCCCGGTTTGTCAAACGGAGGCGTTTTGGTCACCTGGGCCGGATCGATCATGTCCATGCTGCTCGGCGGAGCCATCCCCATGGCGAACGCGTTGACGCACAAGAGCGCGATAAACAGCGCCAACCCTCCCGCTCCCAGCATGAGCCAGATTTTCTCGTAACGGTGCAGATGCATCGTATCCTCTCCCTCCTGCCTTTCGCCTTGCTACGCCCGATTCAAAAACAGGCCAAATACGCCAAACCAACTGAGGAGAATGAACGCCCCCACCAACAGCACGGCGGCAAACGTGCCCTTCAGGTTTTCCTGCTCCGGCTGCGTCTGCTTGGCCTGGTGCTGCGATTCCGTACGCGTCTCCACGGCTCGCTCCTCCTTTCCCATGCCGTACCGGCTGCTTTTTACGCTTTCATTCTATCCCCCGGTATGGGGGAAGTAAGTCAGGGAAAACCCCTAAAATGATCCAGGAACCTCCCGATTTTCCCCGATTTTTGTCACATTTTGGCCAAAAAGAAAGACGGCTGATTATCGCCGTCTGTGCCGTTCTCCTATTCAAAATCGAGCCATCCTTTTTTGATCGCGTAGCGGACCAGATCCGGCCGGGTGCGGAGATGGAGCTTTTCCATGATGTGCGCCTTGTGCGACTCGACCGTCTTGACCGAAACGGTGAGCTGTTCCGCGATCTCCTTGTTGCTGAATCCCTTGGCGATCAGGATGAGCACTTCCTTTTCCCGATCCGTCAGTATCTCGTATTTGTTCTGCTCCTCGCCGTTTTTCACCATCTGCAAAAATTCCTCGATCAAGGACTTGGTCGCGGACGGGTAGAGGTAGGCCATGCCCTGGTGCACGGTCCGGATGGCGGCGATCAGGTCCAGGTCGGGCGCGCTTTTCAAAATGTAGCCGGACGCCCCCGCCTGCAGCACGCGAAACAGGTACTCCTCGTCGTCGTGCATGGTCAAGACCAGCACCTGGATGTCGGGAGCCGCTTCTTTCAACCGGGCGGTGGCCGACAGGCCGTTTTCCCCCGGCGGCATGCTCAGGTCCATCAGGACGACGTCGGGCCGTATCTCCAGCGCTTTTTCAACCGCTTCTTTTCCGTCGGCGGCGTAGCCGACCACTTCGATGTCCGCGTGGGCGTTGAGCAGCATGCCCAACCCGGAGCGGACAATGGCGTGGTCGTCAGCGATCAGGACGCGAATGGCCATCTTCCGTTTCCTCCTTTGAGAGCGGTATGCGCACGATCACCGTCGTCCCCTCGCCGGGGGCCGAGCGGATGTCGACCGTTCCTCCCAGCAGTTGGGCCCGCTCCTTCATGCCGAACAGCCCCAGCCCGGTGCCCTTGGTCTGCGCCCGTTCCACGTCAAATCCGATCCCGTCATCCACAACCGTCACCACCAGCTCTTTGTCCCGGTCCTCAAACACGATCCCCAGCTTGGCCGCCTGGGCGTATTTGGCCGCATTGGTCATCGCCTCCTGCACGATCCGGTAGAGGGCGGTCTCCACCGCGGCGGGATAGCGGCGGCGCTCCCCCTGCACGTGCAGGTCGATCAAGAGGCCGAAGCTCTTTTCAAACCGCTTGATCAGCGAGCGGAGGGCGGGCAGCAGTCCCAAATCGTCCAGGGCGGACGGGCGAAGCTCCAGCGCCATGCGCTTTACTTCCTCCATCGCCTTGGCCGTCATCTGCTGAATGTCGGTCACGTGCTGCCGCAGCGGTTCGCTCAGCGTGCTCTGGCCGACGACGTTGAGACCGACGAGGATGCTGTACAGCGCCTGTCCCACACCGTCGTGCAGCTCGCGGGAGATGCGCTTGCGCTCCTCCTCCTGGGCCTGGATGACGTAATTCGTCAGCTTGTGCTGATACCGCTCCTTTTCAGCCCGCTGCTGGTCCGACATGTCCCGCAGGATCAGCACCAGCTTGCCGCCGTCTCTCTCCGGCAGCCGGGCCGAGCTGGCGGCCACGGGGTAGTCCCGCCCGTCCTTTGTTTTCAGCCGCATCTCAAACGAGGGCATCTGTTCCTGCTTGAAAAAGCAATCGGCACAGGTCGCTTCCTCCCGGCAGGTGGCCATGCCCAGGCAAAGCTCGCAAATGTGCCGCTTCCCGATCAGTTCTTCGGTTGCCCAGCCGGACATCTTCTCCAGCGCGGGGTTGGCCGTCACGATCACGCCCTCTTTGTCCACCACCAGAATCGCGTCGCTGACGTTGGCAAAGACGGACGAAAGCAGGGTGAAGGCTTCCTCCGACGAGCCCAGTTCTTCCATCCACGCGTTCATGCGCTCCTCCTCAAGACAAACATCCTTACCGTTATTGTAGAACGCGGACGGGGGAAAGTGTATCGGGGAATTCCCCTACCTCCCTGCTCTTCTCCCTCAAAGGAGCACTTTCCCGCAGGGCGATCTGCCTGTTCATGGCCGGCGGCCGGCCTGTCCACCGTGGCGGTCTCGTTCGGCCTGCAGCTGGGTGACGTAGAACACGTAATCGCCGCCTTCGTACTTTTTCCCCGTTCCAATCGTGAGGAACGCCTCGTCGGAGATCGGCAGCAGCAGATGCTGTTCCCGCTGCTCGGTGCTGTTGGGAAACACCTTTTCCCATACCGTTTCACCGTCTTCGCCCAGCTTGGCGGCGTATCCGTCCGAGCTGGCGTCGTTCATGTTGAGCTCTTCGTACTTCACGCAGCCGCTGACGAGCAGGTTACCGTCGTCCGTCACCTGGATATCGTTGAGTGCGCTGGTCTCGGTCCCCTCCGCAAACCTCTTCTCCCACACGTTTTTGCCGTCTTTGTCCACCTTGAGCAGATACCCCAGACCGGAGCCGGCCCGGTAGTCGCTGATCGTCCGGTCCGTCCCGGCGATGACCAGACCGCCGTCCGGCGTTTCCGCAAAGGCGCGGGGAACGGTGTCCCGGCCGGTCTCATGCCTGCGTTCCCAGACGGTTTCTCCGGACTTGTCCACTTTCACGAGGAAGAGATCCCGGTTGAGGCGGTACGAAGCGTCTTCCTGACCGACCGCCCCGAGCAGCACGATGCCGCCGTCTACGGTCTGGCGCACCGCAGTGACCGCATCATACTCCGCTCCTTCAAACGTCGTCTCCCATTCCGGATTCCCGTCCGGTTCCAGCTTGGCGAGATACAGCTCGGTGCTGCGGTCCGGCCGATTGAGCATCGCAGCCAGCACATAGCCGCCGTCGTCAGCCTGCAGGAGGCGGGTGTCCAGGCCGACGTTCTTGCGGAAGGTTTTCGCCCACACGATTTCGCCGTCGTCGTTCACCTTGATCAGGCGGAGGTTCCCCTCCGGTCCATTCGACCTGGTTGGCCCGGCCAAGAGAAAGCCGCCGTCTTTCGTATGAATAAAGTGGGACAGACGGCCCAATTCCTCGTCGGTCACCGTCTGTGCCACCTTCAGCGTTCCCGAATGCTCCACCCGGACGATTTCGTGCGCACGGTCGTCAGCCGCTTGGCGCGAGAAGAATATCCCGCCATCCGGGCCGCGCTGCACGTTTCCGTAAAAGTCGCCGTACGTGTACGGATGGGTTTTTTCCCACTTCACCACCGGTCCTTCGTTCGCTTCGCCGGCCGACGCCTGACCGCTCCACGCCAGCGGACCCGCGCCAACCAGGGCAAGCGCCAGCAGGCTCGTCCATTTCCACGCCCGGCCCACCTGTCTGCCTTGCCGTACCAGTCCCATTCGATTCACTCTCCATCACCGAACATTCCCCTTATTTTTACATCATTTCCAAGATGGTGTGAATGTGTGAAAGGTAATGTTTTCCCTGGTCTTTTCGGTGGAGTTTTTTTCGGCCCTGCCCGGCAAACAAAAAGAGACGGGGCGGCCTTCGCCGCACCGTCTCTGCTGCACACTCCGCTTCGGCGGAGATGTTCCTCGGGACAACCTCCCTATTCGCTCGGTTCCACCACGATTTTTTCCGCCGCGCCGATCGGCGGGAGGCTTTTTGTCAGCATGGGGCTGTAGAACGCGTATACCCGCGACCCCTGTTTCAGGTCTTTGGGCGAGAGCAGCGTGTTGCCGTCGGTGCTGACGATTTCGGTCTGGTCGGTGACCCTCAGCACGACGGTGTCAAATGCGTGTTCCGAAAGCCGCTCTCCCTTCAGCTCGACGCGCAGCGTGCCGTCGGAATCGGCCGTGACGCTTTGCAGTTCGCCCGCCGTACCCAGCACGCGATCCGGCAGGCTGTTTTTGACCACGATGCGCTTCGCCGCCGTCTGCGGCGGGAGGCTCATTGTCATCACTTCGGCATGGGTGGCCTCCACCTCCATGCCCAGCTTCAAGTCCTCCGGTTTTAGCACCTTGCCGTCCTCCGTCACAATCTCGGTGTCAGCCGAGACGTACAGCACCACGCCGCGCCAAATCCCGTTCACGTGGATGGACACGTTCCCGTTGTCGCTGCGCACCCCGGTGATCGTCCCCGCTTTTTTCAGGGGATCGTCCGCCGCTGCACCGCCTACGGTTACGTCATCGCCCGAGACGGCTACCGGCGTTTTCATGATGTCCCGCACAAAGGCGATGGGCACGTAGGTACTTCCGTTCAACAGGCGCGGTTTCGCCCCCAGTTTCTTCATCACATTGGCATCGGGATAGCCGTCTTCGCCTGCCTTGGCATAGCTCCAGATCGTCCCTTTTTGGATTTCCGCCACGTTTCGCGATTCGTTCCACGTCACCGCAAAGCCCAGCGATTCCGCCACCGGGCGAAGCGGGACGAGCACGGTTTGCTGCTGGTGATCAAACATCGCCTGCTGCTGAATCGCCTTGCCGTTTACCTGGACGGACAGTGCGCGGACCGGTTCCGGTGCCGCCGCTGCGCCCGCTCCGTTTGCCGTCAGGACGGCCACGGTCAAAAACGTCATGGTCAGGGTTTGGATCTTGTTCATGTCTCCCATCCTTCTGATGATGTGGTGTTGTCTTTCCTGTTTATGGGACGACGGCATCCGCCAAACGTTTCACGGCTGGGTGACGTTGGGGGCGTTTCGCGGCAGCGGAACGTCCGGTTTGCCGGCGGGATTGTTGTAGAGGTAATCCGGCACCTTGCCGACAATCAGCGCTTCCGTAATCGGGATTTGCGTGGTCACGGTCCGCTGCTCCGTGGCAAACGGGATGACGATCCGTAGGTCCACCTCCACCCAAATGTAGACGGTGACCAGCACCATGTTGATCCCCGCCTGTTTCAGCCCGGTCTCCAGCCGGGTTTTGACCGATCCGACCGGCACGAACGAAACGGGGATCTCCGGGCCGTAGTGCTCCAAAAAAACGTTTTTCGTGGCCAGCCCCAGCGGCACCGTCACCACGACGTTTTCTTCCTCAAATTCTTTCAGCCGGGTTTGAATCCGGGAGGTGGTCTCCCCCACAATCCGCGCATACTGCTTGAAGTTGAAATTGACGGCCATGATGTTGCCGTCCTGGTCCTTTTCCAGAACGACAATGTCGTTGAAATCGACCCCTTGCTGTGTCAGCCGCTTGGTGACCGCATCGCTTATGGCCAGCTTCGCCATCTGATCCGTTTTTTGCGCGGCAATCAGCATCAGGGTCGGCTCAATCCGCCGCTCGACGATCACAAACAGCGCCAGCAGTCCGGCCATCACGGCCAAAAGCAGCGCGAGCAGACGCCGGCCCCGCCGGCGCCAACCGCCTCTCCTGTAGCCCCACACGTCGTTCTCTCCCGCTATCCGACATGCTCCTCAGGAACGGACCGCCCTCATCGACGACCGCTCTGCCGTGCCCCGCGGCCGTCCGCTCCGCAGCGCCCCGCCAATGCCCGCGACAAACGTCGGCACCCCTGCGGCCACGAGGATCAGCGCCCAATCGCGGAAGGACAGGTCCGTGGTTTTAAAGACCGGCTGGAGCGCATCGATGTAGACCACGCCCAACACCAGCAGCACGGATGAGAGGACCGCCCAGACGAGGTACTTGTTTTCAAAGATGTTGCGGTGAAACACGCTGTATTGGCTGCGGCAGTCAAACACGTGAATCAGTTGGGCCATCACCAGGGTGACGAACGCGACCGTCTGCGCGTGCGCCAGATCGTTGGCGTTTTCCCGGAGCGTCAGCCAGAAGGACAGCAGCGTCATCCCCCCGATCAGGAAACCGCGGCTGATGATCTTCCACCCGAGTCCCCGGCCGAAAATGTTCTCCTGCTTGTGGCGCGGCCGCTGGTACATCGTGTCCGCTTCCGGCGGATCGACGCCCAGCGCCATGGCCGGCAGACCGTCCGTGACGAGGTTGACCCACAATATCTGAATCGGCACCAGCGGCAGGGGCAGTCCGAGCAGCATGGCAAAGAACATGACGAGGATCTCCCCGACGTTGGAGGCCAGCAGATAGCGGATAAATTTACGGATGTTGTCGTAGATATTGCGCCCTTCCTCCACGGCGGCGACGATGGTGGCAAAATTGTCGTCTCTTAGCACCAGATCGGCCGCTTCCTTGGTCACATCCGTGCCGGTGAGGCCCATGGCGATGCCGATGTCGGCCGTTTTGACGGCCGGCGCGTCGTTTACCCCGTCCCCGGTCATCGCGACGACGTGGCCTTTGCTCTGCAGGGCGCGGACGATCCGCAGCTTGTGCTCCGGCGAGACGCGCGCGTACACGGCGACCCGTTCCACGATCTCGGCCAGCTCCTCGTCGCTCATGCCGTCCAGTTCGCGCCCTTCCATCACCTGGCCGTACCCGCGCATGAGACCGATCTGCCGGGCGATCGCTTCCGCCGTCACCTTGTGGTCGCCGGTGATCATCACCGTCTTGATTCCAGCCTGATGGCACAGGTCGATGGCCGGCTTCACCTCTTCGCGCGGCGGGTCGATCATGCCCGCCAGCCCGACAAAGACGAGCCCGCTCTCCAACGCCCCCGACGGATGGCCGGGCCGGTACCCCTGCAGTGTTTTGTAGGCGAAGGCCAGCACGCGCAGCGCCTGCGACGCCATCTCTTCCGTCTGGTTCAGCACCTGATGGCGGAGCGACGCGCTCAGCGGCTGCACCTCTCCGTTCCAGAGGATGTGGCTGCAGCGGGCCAGCACCGCTTCCGCCGCTCCCTTGGTCAAAAGCGAGTATCCGCCGTCCGCGCCTTTTTCCACCACCGACATCATTTTGCGCTCGGAGTCAAACGGCAGTTCCTCCACACGCGTCTCCTGCTGTCCGCCTTTCACGCGCTCCGCGCCGCCTCCCTGCCCTTTGGCGGCCAGCACCTTGAGCGCTCCCTCCGTGGGATCCCCCACGACCTGCCACCGGCGCACCGTTTTGCCGATGCCGAGCAGTTTGCGCGCGGTCTCTTCCTCGCAGGACAGCCGGGCGTTGTTGCAGCGCTCGGCGATGCGCAGGATTTGGGACAGCCCCCCGTCGCGGGCAGGAGACACCTGACGCCCCCCCAGGAGAAACGCTCCCTCCGGTTCGTAGCCGCTGCCTGTCACCTCGTAGGCCGTATTGCTGTGCCACACCCGGGTGACGGTCATTTTATTCTGCGTCAGCGTCCCGGTTTTGTCGGAGCAGATGACGGAGGCGCAGCCCAGCGTTTCCACCGACGGCAGCTTGCGGACGATGGCATTGCGCCTGATCATCCGCTGTACGCCCAACGCCAGCGCGATCGTGACGATGGCCGGCAGTCCTTCGGGAATCGCCGCGACCGCCAGGCTGACCCCGGCGAGAAACATGGTAAACAGTTCGTGCCCGTGCCATACGCCTGCGCCGATGACGACCAACGTCAACAGAACGGCGACGACCACGAGGATTTTTCCCATTTGTTCCAGGCGGTGCTGCAGCGGGGTCGCCATCTCCTCCGCCGCATTCATCAGATGGGCGATCTTGCCGATTTCCGTTCCCATCCCGGTGGAGACGACCAGTCCCCGTCCGGTCCCTCCCGTCACCATCGTGCCCATGAACGCCAGGTTTTTCTGGTCGCCCAGCGGAATGTTCTCCCCGCCCGCCGGGGACAGCGTTTTCGCCGTCTTGCCGGCCGGCACCGATTCCCCGGTCAGCGCGGACTCTTCGATCTCCAGTCGGCTGGCGGCAAACAGACGCATGTCTGCCGGCACGCGATCCCCCGCCTCCAGCATCACCAGGTCGCCCGGAACCAGCCGGGACGCGGGAATCATGTGCACCTGGCCGTCGCGCACCACCCGCGCCATCGGGGAGGCCAGCTCTTTGAGCGCCTGCAGCGAGCGCTCCGCCTTGGCTTCCTGGATGAAGCCCAGCACCCCGTTGATGAAGATGATGGCGATGATCGTGATGGCGTCGAGGTACTCGCCCAGCGCGTACGAAATCAGCGTGGCGACGAACAGGATCAGCACCATGAAGTCTTTGAACTGGTCGATCAGGACGGTGAACAGCGGCTTTCGCTTGGTTTCCGCCAACTGGTTGGGGCCAAAGCGGGACAGCCGCCGCTCCGCCTCCTCCTGCGACAGCCCGCGGTCCGCGTCGCTGTCGAGCACATCTGCCACGTCCGCTGACGCCAGCATGTACCACTTTTGATTCGGCTGTGTGTCCACCTGAATCTCCTCCATCCCCTTCGCTTTCATCTCATATGTATGCTGACGAGCCTCAAAATAACCCACTCGTCCATCGTCGGCCTGATCGCGCCCCGCAGGCGGATGTTCTGACGGCAGGCGCCCCGCCTCGGCCGGTCCCCGAATTCCGACCCCGTTTTCGCCGAAAAAAAATCCCCGTCCTCCGCTTGCGAAGGACGGGGCGTATCTCCCCGGACTACGTGATGCTCTTGGCCAGTCCGATACAAATCAAAAGGATCGGCGGCAGCCAGGTCAGGCGGGACAGCCAGCGGGATTGACCAGCGCGGCGGCCCAGGGCGATGCCCAAGGCGAGCAGCGCGGCGCTCATGACGGCGATGCACAGGGCGACCGACAGCGGCGGATAGCCGAAAAACGTCAGGCTGATGCCAGCGCCAAAGGCGTCCAGCGACAGCGCCAGTCCCAGCATGACCGCCTCCCAGCCCATGATGTGGCCGGAGCGGTCTGCGTCCGCCCGGGACGGATCCCGCAGGATCTGGACGATCAGCCCAAACGCGCGAAACTGGGAAACCAGCGCCTCTCCGGCTTCCTCCGGGCGATGGCCGTCTTCGTCCCGACCGCCGCTGTCGGCACGTGGAGAAAACAGCCGCCACAGCGTGAACAGCCCCAGCCCCACCAACACGGCCGCCCCCACCCGTTTGCCCCACTCCGGAGACAGCCAGAACGTGAGGGTGGAACCGACCGCCATCACCGCGTAGACCACGGAAAACGAGCAGCCTGCCACGACGGCAAGCGAGAGAAACGGCATCCGCATGTTCCTGAGCCCGTACGTCAACCCGACGCTGACGCTGTCCATGCTGATCGCCAGGGAGACGAGAAGGAGCGAAAACCAGCCGCTCAATGGAGTCACCTCTTTTCCCGTTGCCTTCTAGATATACGCCGAAGGCTTATCCATTGTGCGCGGCTCCGCCCTGTTCCCCCTTCCGATTCCGCACGACCGGTCACCGTTTCGCCAGGTACTTGCGGATGTCAACGGCGACGGCGGCCACGATGATCAATCCCTTGATGATCAACTGCCAGTACGGATTGACGCCGATGAAGGTGAGGCCGTAGTTGATCACCCCGAAGATGAGCACCCCGGCCAGAATGCCCGGCACGGTCCCGATGCCGCCCGACGTGGAGACGCCCCCGACGACGCAGGCGGCAATCGCGTCCAGCTCGTACATGTTGCCGTAGTTGTTGGTGGCCCCGCCGGTTCTCGCCGCTTCCAGCACCCCTGCCAGACCGTACAGCGCCCCGGCGATGGCGTAGATGACGATCAGGTTCAGCCCCACGTTGATCCCCGATACGGCGGCCGCCTGCATGTTGCCGCCGATCGCGTACATGTTTTTGCCCAGCCGGGTCTTGTTGAAAATCACCCACACCACGACGGACACGACGATCGCGATAATGACGATGTAGGGAATCGAGTAGGGGCCGCCGGGACCGATGTACCCGGTGCCCAGATGGCTGAAATCCTGCCGCAGGCCGCCAATCGGCTGCGATTCGTTCGGCTCCATGTCAAAGTAGATGGAGTTTGCCCCATAGACGATGACCATGGTGCCCAAGGTGGCGATAAACGGCGGGACGCTGAACTTGGCGACGATCACCCCGTTGATTAGCCCCACGATAAGACCCGCCAAAATGGCCAGGAGCACAGGCACCAGCAGCGGCAGATCAGGCAGATCCGGAAAGAAGCGGCGCGGATAATCCTGCATTTGCAGCATGGAGGCCGACAGCACCGCCGTCAGTCCCACCACGCGGCCCGCCGAGAGATCGACGCCCCCCGTGATCAGCACGAACGCCGCGCCAAGGGCGATGATCGCCCGGGTGGAGGACTGCAGCAAAATGTCGCGAATGGTGGTCACCGATAAAAATTGGCTGTCGTAGATGGCAATCCCCACGATTAGCGCCACCAGCACGATGTAGATGGCGTTTTGCGCGCAAAATTCACGTATGGATGTCGCATTCAGGTTTCTCATGGTTTCTCCTCCTCTACCCCGCCGCGTACGCTGTGGCGAGGCGCATCACCTGTTCCTCCGACGCCTCTTTCCCGTCGAGAAAGCCGGAGAGGCGCCCTTCGCACATGACCATGATCCGATCCGACATGCCCAGGAGTTCGGGCATTTCGGAAGAGATCATGATGATGCTTTTTCCTGCTTTGGCCAAATCCGCAATAATGGAGTAGATTTCGTATTTGGCTCCGACGTCGATCCCCCGCGTCGGTTCGTCGAGCAGCAGAATGTCCGGCTCGGTCAGCAGCCAGCGGGCCAGCAGCACCTTCTGCTGGTTCCCGCCGGACAGATTCTTGATCAGCGTCTTCAGGGAGGGCGTTTTCACCCGGAGCAGGTCGATGCTTCTGCCCGCTTCCTCCTTCCGCTTTTTCTCGTCGAGCAGCAGATAGGGCTTCTCATAACGGGACAGGTTGGCGATCAGCGTGTTTTCCAGGATGGACAGCACCGGAAAAATGCCGGTGACGCGCCGCTCCTCCGTCAGCAGCGCCATCTTGTGTTTTTTGGCATCGATCGGCGATTTGATTTTCACCTCTTTGCCGTGGATGAACATCCGTCCCGACGCCACCGCCCGCAGCCCGAACAGCGCCTCGACCAGCTCCGTCCGCTGGGAGCCGACCAGCCCGCCGATGCCCAAAATCTCCCCTTGCCGCAGCTCAAAGGAAACGTTCTGGAAGGAATGGGAATGCGGCGATGACAGCCCCTCCACCTTCAGCACCACTTCTCCCGGCACATTCTCCCGCTTGGGAAAACGCTGGGTGAGGTCGCGGCCGACCATGCGCGAAATGATCAGGTCGGTGGTCAGCTCCGCAGCCGGCCATGTGCCGACGAGCCTGCCGTCCCGCATGATCGTCACCTCGTCGGAGATGCGCAGGATTTCCTCCATCTTGTGGGAGATGTAGATGATCGCCACGCCCCGGCTCTTCAGTTCGGCGATGATCCGGAACAACTGCTCCACTTCGTTGCCCGTGAGCGATGAGGTCGGCTCATCCATCACGATCACGCGGGAGCGGTAGGAGACCGCTTTGGCAATCTCCAGGGACTGCACCTTGGAGACGGACAGGTTTTTCACAATCTCGCGGGGATCCAGTTCCAGGCCCAGATCGGCAAACAGCGCCTGTGTGTCCCGGTACATCTTTTTTTCATCGACAAACGCGAACGGGCCGAATTGTTTGACCGGAAACCGACCGAGCCAGATGTTTTCCATCACGCTGCGAAACGGAACGGGGTGAAGCTCCTGATGAATCATCGCGATGCCGTTCGCCAGCGCGTCCTTGGCGTGGTTGATCACCTTCTTTTGGCCGTCGAGCAGAATCTCGCCCGCGTCCGGCCTGTAGATGCCGAACAAGCACTTCATCAGCGTCGATTTTCCCGCACCGTTTTCCCCCATCAGCGCGTGAACGGTGCCGGGCCTCACCTTCAGCGTGACGCCGTCGAGCGCCTTGACACCGGGGAATTCCTTGGAGATGTTCCTCATTTCCAGTACAAAACCGTTATCAGTCATGGCAAACCCCTCCCCCGCTTGTCTGCATGGAATGTAAAGAAGACTTGGCGATTGCCAAGCCTTCGGGCGCCGGCAGAGAGCCTTATTTCGCCTCGTTCATGTTTTCCTTGGTGATTTTCTTGTACGGAATCCAGACGTACTTGCCGTCGGTGATTTCGTACCCGGTGTTTTCCTTGGTCGGCGTTTGTCCTTGCGCCAGCACGGCGGCGATATTGAGGGTGGCTTTCCCCTGGTTTTTGGCGTCGTTCAGGACGGTGCCCAGCAGCGTGCCGTTTTCCAGCTCCTTTAAGGCCGGTGCCGTCGCATCCACGCCCACGACGGGGATGTACTTGTTGTCCTTGAAGTACCCGGCCGCCTTCAACGCCTCGATCGCGCCGAGCGCCATGTCGTCGTTGTTCGCCAGCACGGCTTCAATCTTGTCCCCCGCGGAAGCGAGGAACGCCGCCATTTTTTCCTGCCCTTTCACCCGGTCCCACATCGCCGTGTCTTCCGCCACTTTCTCCACTTTGATCCCGGCGTCCTCGATCGCCTTCACCGAGTACTTGGTGCGCAGTTCGGCGTCCTGGTGACCCGGTTCCCCCTTCAGCATGACGTACTGCAGGACACCGTCCTTGTTCTTGTCCGCCTCGGGATGGGCTTTCCAGTAGTCGGCGATCAACTGGCCGGAGATGGTGCCGGACTCTTCCGCCTTGGCCCCGACGTAGTACACCTTATCCCATTTCTGCATGTCCTCCGGCATCGGCTCCCGGTTGAAAAAGACCACCGGGATGTTGGCCTGCTTCGCTTTGTCGATGATGACGCCGGCCGCAGTGCGGTCAACCGGGTTGATGGCCAGCGCGTTGACCTTTTTCGTGATGAACAGATCCACCTTGTCGTTTTGCGTCGGCTGGGAGTTTTGGCTGTCGACGATGTCAACCTCGGCCTTCCCCTCCGCGCTTTGGGAGATGGCGTTGCGCACGCCCGTCATGAACGTGTCGTCAAATTTGTAGATGGCGACACCGATTTTGGGAGTGGTGGAAGCACCTCCGCCTCCTCCCTCGCCCGCTGTCGGCTGGGAGCCGCCCGATCCCGAACATCCGGCAATGGAAAGGGCCAGTACGGCCGCTGTCGCTGTGGAAACAAGCTTGTTCACCCTGAAATCCCCCTTTTCGATCTGTATGGTGGTGCTCACCATTCCAATGTAAGCGATTCCAACCCAAAAATTAATGAAAAATCATATGATTTTCTATCAAAATTCTCAGCAAACGTCCCAACGAAAAAAGGAGGAGCCGTTCCTCCTGCTGTTAAGGACGCAATTGAATTAATGCTATCTGTGAATGGCGGTGTAGCAAATGAATGAACTGACGCTGGAAGTCCTTGCAAAGGAAACGCACGAAAGAGCTGTGAGTTATTTCCGAGTGGCCGAAGAGTACGGGTACAAATTCATCATGGAAGTTAAAAAATCCGTGATGAAAGGCTGTATAAGCAACTCGGATTTGCAAACTTTGATGACTACTGTAAAGCATCTTGGTGCGTTGACCGCGACTACATGAATGAAAGGATTATGATCGCTGAAGCATTTGGGTCTGAAAAAGATTTTGACGGTACGTACCGTCAACTCGGTCATTCGAAGTCTCTTTTGCTCGCCAGAATTGATAACGACATAAGAAACAATCTGTTAACTCAACCACACTTCATCCCTTCCACCGGAGAAACCAAAACGATCGATGAGATGACTGTCCGAGAGCTTCGAGAAGTAAAAAAGGCTCTCCAGGAAGCTGAAAAGCGAACGCTTTGCAAATCAATGTTTCCCTACCTACTTTTTGGACATAGCCATCAGAACTTCTATTAGGGGTAGCGCCAACATTTTGACGGTTTTATACGCTAAGGACGCAAACCATTGAAAAGCGTGGTTTTTGCGTACGCTAAGAATGTCCGCTAAACGGGGTCATGAATTTGTCCAAAAACATATTTTAATGAGCGCTAATGTGGCTAGGGCTACCGGTTATGTATAGAGACGGTTCCACAGCCCTACGTCCCTGAGTGGATGTTGGGTATTTTGCGTTGCAGGAAAAAATGGAGCAAACCAAGCTATTCGAACAACAGCTGATTGAAAACGGCATCTCGCCGAAAATGATCGAATCTTATGTACGAAACGTCAAAAAATTCTACGAGTCCCATCCTCAGATCAGTGTGGAGAACGAAACTGATCTAGCGCGATTCAGCGTTGTGAGCAAGAGCCACTCTGCCAATAGGATAGGATCAAGTTCAGCGTGTCCACTCCGATGAAAAATGGTTGAGGACATAAACTGACGCTTTGCAGGAGTATTCTCTGAAAAACAAAGTAGGTATAAAGTGTAAAAAAATCCCTGGAATAAGACGATACAATCAATGAATAACAATACATACATTTTTAGGGAGGAAGAATCATGCAACTATCATCCGTACGTTATAATAACTACAGTCAGATACAAAGTAGCCAAATAAGTGTCAACAAAGAGGTTGCTAAGTCCCAGAACAACGTGTCAAAGACTCGGACTAATCAGGATACTGTTGAGATTAGTTCCGCTGCAATTCGTGCAGCGAATAACAGTGTCACGGTAGAGGTAAATGGCCGGAGACTCTCATTATCTGAACGAGCCTATATTAATGAAAATGGTAGAGCCATGGTTCCGTTAGGTGACATTGCACGGGCGCTGGGATGGGATGTCTCTTGGAGTTCAAGGACTCAAACTGCAACTTTAACGAATGACGGCGATAAAATTGACGTACGAATCGGGCGGGATTATGTTCTAAAAAATGGAGAGAGAATTTATTTATCTGATGAAGTCGAGTTGAAAAATGGTAAGACAATGATTACATCCCGATTTTTTGAGAAAGCGATGAATGCAGAAGTCAAATGGAATAATAACACGAGGACGGTTTCAATAACGACAAAAGAACAGGAGGATGAAGGAAGGGAGCTAGCAAAGGAGTTAATTGATGTTGTCACTGATTTTATTCCCGTGGTGGGTACGGTAAAAGATGCGTACAATTTATACAAAGTACTGAAAAATCCAGATTCTAGTGCTGGTGAGGTTGCGACCGCTATCCTTGGATTTGTTCCGGGATTGGGTGATCTTAAGAAAATATCAAAGTTAAAAGATGCGATAGCGGATGTGTATCGAATATCTTCTAAACAATCCAGAAAATTGGATAGAGCGGCGGAACGGATATTAGCAGAGCGTATTTCAAAGATAGATGCAGGAAAGCTGTTGGATTTTTCCGAAGGGAGAAAAGTTGGTGGAAAGGTAGGTCACACCTTACAAAAACATGTTGGTCTAACTGATAACGAATTAATCAGAAGAGCGATCAAGGAAAATACAGATGTAACGTCATACACAAATAAAAGTACGGCTATTAATACGATTCAAAAATCACTTAGGCAACACTCTGATGAGATTGCAGAGTGGTTACTAGGAGATAGCAGTGATATTTTTGCAATCAGATATGATTCCGATTATAGTTTAGGAAAAGGAGTATACAAGGGAAAAACGACGGTAGAAAAAAATGTCAATATGGCTATTACCATACTAATGAGAGATCGTAATGCTCCTGAAGGTTTTAGCATATTAACATCATATCCTGCACTGAGATGGAGGGATTAATGTGTTGAATAAATGGACGAATGCTCTGAAACCGGAAGATACCAAATTAAAAGAATTTGAGATGCTCAAGTATTTCGTTACAGGGTATTTTAATACGGGTTACTCTTGGAGCGAGCTTGAAGAAAGAACGATTGCATTTCGTGACGATGAAAAACCAGAATATACGATTCAATTAAAACGGTCGCTAAGTAAATTACAAGAGTTAATCAACAATGGTGACCAAAAACGATGGGTTGAAGTTCAGAAATACATATATGAGCTAAGCATGAGAGATCTCGAATTCAAAAGAGGACAAGAATTTATTGATAGGGTGAATAACGCTTTAGACTCTTGATTACCTACGCGGTTAAAACCCGCAGCCCTCGTCCCTGAATGGATGGAGGGCATTTTTGCATTGTGTTCGGAAGGGAGGAAAAACATGGAGCAAACCAAGATGTTCGAGCAACATCTGATCGAAAACGGCATCACGCGGGTCTGTCAACAAGTTTGTCTAAACTTAATTAACCTTTATTTGGGGTAGCACCAGCGAAACGCAAAAAATCCACGTTAAGCATTTGGAATAGCCGTGTCATAAGGCGCATTAAGGAATGGACATATGTCAAAATGAGAAAATCGGCTTTTTGACATTGGACATCCTTTAGCGTTGTAAATCCGAGTTTTGCTGGCGGAACCCCCAAATAGTATCCCTACAAAAGCCCCCCCTTTCGCCTTCGCCCCCAAGGGCGGGCGCCCAGCGTAGCACGCTGGACCGCAATTCCCTCGCCGGGAGGCACCCCCGGCAACTAGGTTGCCAGGGGAACCAGAGGGTACGGGGCGGGATCCGCGAGGTCAAGGGTGCGCTTCGCCGGTTGCGGCATATGCTCACGCTCCGCGCTCCACTATTCCTCACCGCCCCTGACACGCTGCTGCTGATTTGTAAAAAGACTTTCGTTGTTTTAGGCTGAATCTGGGGTATAGCCAACAAAACGCGGATTTTGTAATGTAACCAATACCATCTATTCTCGGCGCCAGCTTCAATCAGGCGAAGGTCACCTTTCTCTGATGAAATACTGTCCATGTATCTTGCTACCAAGAAATAGGTTCTTGGTTTACCAATCAGATAACGATCCTGCTCGTAACCAAATTCATGAGCAATAAAATTAGCTACCTCTAATGCAGCAATCTGGCTTCTTCCTTCCTCTCGACACTTTTCCAAAAAACCATGGACCGATTGAATCCACTGTACTGGTATGTCATTGTAGTTTGGAACAGTTCTGTGAAAGCGCCCATTCCCGGATCGCACGAGCGACCCCGTGCTGATCGTTGTTCCCGGTCACAACGGCGCAGGCCCGCTTGATCTCGTCTTCGGCATTTCCCATCGCGACGCTTAGGCCGACCATGCGCAGCATCGACAAGTCGTTGAAGTTGTCGCCGATGGCCATCGTCTCCTCCAGGGCGACGCCGAGCCTGTCCGCAAGTTCCTGCAGCGCGATTCCTTTTTGCGCATGCCTGTGCGTGACTTCCAGATTGTGATTCGCCGACGAACTGACGGACAGCTCGTTTACGGCCGCCAGCCTGCGGGACGCGCGGGCCAGCTTTTGCCCGTCCCTGGAGAAGACCAGCAATTTATAGAGATGTTCACCGGAGCGGCCGAGCACTGCCGCATACGTGTCCACAGGGGAGATTTCCCCGGTGGAAAAACGGCGCTCATCCGCTTCCCGGATCGCCTGTTCATCCGTGCCGGGAAAAGCGCTTTGGATAAAATCCCGCAGGACGCCAAACGCCTTTTCGCGGTCGTTCGTAAACGTCCCCCGATTCGTGTACAGTTCGTAATACAGGTCTTCCTGCCGCAGGATGGCCTCCGCTTCCTCATACGTCTGCGGGGGGATGGGCACACTCCGGACGATCTCCCCGGTTTCCGCGCGTACCTCCGCCCCGTTCACGCAGATGAGCGGACAGGTGATGCCGGCGGCCATAAGCGGCGGCAGGGCTTCTTTGTACGATCGGCCGGTCGCTACGACCACCGTTATGCCGCTCGCCTGGGCTTCCTTAACCGCCCAGGCGTTTTCCGCACTGACTTGGCCATGCCGGTTCAGCAGAGTCCCGTCCATGTCGATCGCGATCATCTTTACCCGGCAGCGTTTCTCCGTATTCGTCACAAGTCGTCCCCCCTCAACCGGCGAAGTAAAAGACAGCCGATTCGTACGGACGCAGGGGCAGGGAACGGACGTCAAGCCCCGTGTCCCGGTAGTTGGACAAAAGCAGGTTCGGCGCCCCCGCCAGGCGAATATCGCCGGGAAGCGCGAAGAACGTTTCGCTGCCGTAGAAATTGTTCACCACCAGGAGGGTTTCGTTCCCGTACGTCCGCAGATACGCAAAGATCTGCGGATGATCGTCCAGAATCAACCGAAAGTCGCCGTAGGCGATGACATCGTATGCCTTCCGCAGTTGGATCAGTTTTTTGTAGTGGTAAAAAATGGAGTCCTCGTCTTCGAGCGCGCGCTTCACGTTGATCTCCTTGTAGTTCGGCGCCACGTTGATCCAGGGGGTTCCCGTCGTGAAACCGGCGTGCGGACTGTCGTCCCACTGCATGGGCGTGCGCCCGTTGTCCCGCGATTTTTGCTGCAGAATGGCCAGGATTTCCTGCTCCGGTTTCCCCTGCGCCCGAAGCAGGCGGTAGGCGTTGAGCGACTCGACATCCCGGTACGCGGCAATCTCGTCAAAATAGGGGTTGGTCATGCCGATTTCCTCCCCCTGGTAGATGTACGGGGTGCCCTGCATGAGGTGAATCGTGGTCGCCAGCATTTTCGCCGATTCCCGGTGATACTCCCGGTCGTTTCCAAAACGGGAGACCGCCCGCGGCTGGTCGTGATTGCACCAGAACAGCGCATTCCAGCCCCCGCCGCTCTGCATTCCGTACTGCCACTCGCTGAGGATTTTTTTCAGTTGGAGAAAATCGAAGTTGGCCAGAGCCCACTTCTCTCCGTTGGGATAATCCACCTTGAGGTGGTGAAAGCTGAAAGTCATGTTCAGCTCGTGTTCTTCCGGCCGGGTATACTTCACGCAGTTTTCGATCGAGGTGGACGACATCTCGCCCACGGTGAGGAGGTCAGGATTCCTGGCGAACACGCGGCGATTCATCTCTTGCAAAAACTCGTGAATCCGCGGGCCGTCCGTGTAATACCTGCGCCCGTCGTCCGTCGGCGTCTCCAACGTGTCGTCGGGAAAGCGCTGGTCTTTGGAGATCAGGTTGATCACATCCAGGCGAAACCCGTCCACCCCTTTGTCCAGCCAGAAGTTCATCATATCGTAGATCCGCTGGCGCAGTTCCGGGTTCTCCCAGTTCAAATCCGCCTGGGTGACGTCGAACAGATGCAGATAGTACTGCCCCGTGGTCTCGTCGTACTGCCAGGCGCTGCCGCCGAACTTGGAGCGCCAGTTGTTGGGCGTACCGCCGTTTTTCCCGTCCTTCCAGATGTAGAAGTCGCGGTACGGGCTCTGTTTGGAGCGGGACGCTTCGCGAAACCACGGGTGTTCGGTCGAGGTGTGGTTCACGACGATGTCCATGATGACCCGGATGCCCCGGGCATGGGCCTCCTGCAGCAGCCGCTCGAACGTTTCCATCGTACCGTACGCGGGATCAATCCCGCAGTAATCGCTGATGTCGTACCCGTTGTCTCGTTGCGGCGACGGGTAGATGGGGGTCAGCCAGATCACGTCGACGCCCAGTTCCCGCAGGTAATCCAGTTTTTCCATGACTCCCTGCAGATCGCCGGTTCCGCTGCCGGTGGTATCCTTGAAACTCTTCGGGTAGATCTGATACACGACCGCCTTTTTCCACCATGGTTTCTCCATTGTTGATCCACTCCTTTTCCATAATGGACAATAGCAACCAATCCGCGGAAACCGCCCGATGATCGGTTGCTATGCTCACTGTCTCTCTTTTTATTGTGCTTTCCTCGTTTTCCCCAACAGGAACGTCAGCAGGAAGGGCACCAGCAGCGCGACTGCCATGCCGATGAAGAACGGCCCCCAGTGTTCGGGAAAGATGGAGAGAAAACCGGGAAGCCCGCCCACGCCGATCGACGCGGCTTTTACCTTGCTCATCGTGAGAATGACCGCCCCGATGGCCGATCCGATCATCGCGGACACAAAGGGGTAGCGATATCGAATGTTGACGCCAAACATGGCCGGTTCCGTAATGCCCAGGAAGGCGGAGACGGCGGAGGTCAGCGACATGCCTCTCAGCTTTTCCTCCCGGGTGACGAACATCATCGCCAGGGCCGCAGACCCTTGGGAGATGTTGGACAGCGCGAGCATCGGCCACAGGAAGGTGCCGCCGGTGCTGGCGATGAGCTGCAGATCCACGGCCAGGAAGGTATGGTGCATGCCGGTTACGACCAGCAGCGCATAGAGCCCGCCGTAAAGCAGTCCACCGAGGATGCTGAATGTGTCAAACAGGGTGACGAACCCCGATGTGAGCGCATTGGCCACCCCAAACGTCAGCGGACCGATCACGGTGAAGGACAGGAAGCCGGTCACGAGCAGGCTGATGGGGGCAACCAGCAGCAGGCGAAACATGTCGGGAATCCGCTTGGCCAAATACGTTTCCACTTTGGCCAGCACGTAGGAAGAGATCAGCACCGGCAGCACCTGTCCCTGGTAGCCGATTTTGGCGATATCCCAGCCAAACAAATGCCAGTACGGCACTTTTCCTTCCGCGACAGCCTGGGCGTAGCCCCACGCGTTCAACAGATCGGGATGAATCAGCATCAGGCCGAGGACCATTCCCAGCAGTTCGCTTCCGCCGAAGCGCTTGACGGCAGACCAGCCGATGAGGCCCGGCAGGAATACAAACGCCGTATTCGCAATAAGATTGATGATGCCCGCAAAGTCTTTCCACTGCTGGTGAACGTCCACGAGGGACGCGTCGGGGTAGAAGATTCCCTTCCCGGTCAGCACGTTGTTGATGCCCATCAGCAGCCCCGCCGTGACAATGGCGGGCAGGAGGGGAATGAAGATGTCTCCCAGCGTTTTCACGGCGCGCTGGAACGGATTGAGATTTTTCACGGCCGCTTCCTTGGTCTCCTGCCTGGTGGCGCCTGTGATGTCGGCGATGTGGAGCAACGCGTCGTACACCTTGTTGACCAATCCCTGGCCGATGACCACCTGGAATTCACCGTTCGAAGAAAACGAACCTTTGACGATCCCGATCGATTCCAGCAGCGTCTTGTCGACTTGACGCTCATCCTTCAAGGCAAACCGCAGCCGGGTGACGCAGTGGGATACGGCCGCGATGTTGTCCCGGCCGCCTACGGCTTGGAGTATCTGCTCTACTTCCCGCTTGTTGAGCTCCATGGTTTCCCCTCCTGTAATCGTTTTCATTCAGAATCATACACTTGTTTAGACAAGTAAGTCAATACTTGTTTAAACAAGTAAGCGTGAGCAAAAAAAATAACGCCTTATCGGCGTCGGGCAAAATCCGTGAATTCAAACCGGTCCGGCCTGTGCCGGGATTCGGTGTATTCAAACAGCGTACCGTCGTGCAGATGGACAAAGTTTTTGACCACCGCCACCAGGTTGTACGCTTTTACATCCAAATGGGCTTTGTCCAGGGCGGTCACCGGCTCCACGTGAATGATCCGCCTGGCAAACCCGATCTTTGCGCCCAGCGTGTCTTCCAGGTATTCGTAAATGGACTGTTCCGCGATCTCCCGTGTCAGATCGCGGACGATATCTTTCCGGAAGTAGTTGATGTCAAAAATAATGCGCTCGCCTTTCAAGCTGCGCACGCGAAACAATCGGTACGCTTCCTGTCCAAGGGGCAGTTTGGTTTTCGCCTGCAGCGGCTTGTCAATGGTGATGACCTCAAACAGCGGAACCGTCGTGACAAAGGCTTGTCCGCTGGTTTCACTGGCCTCCTTGAAGCTGACCAGACCGCCAAACGAGAACGTGATCAAATTCGCGTCCAGCACAAACACGCCCTTGCCGTGGACGCTGTTGACGAGTCCTTCCTTCGCCAGCAAATCGAGCGCACGCCTTACGGTGCCCCGGCTTGTCCGGTACATCCGGCAAAACTCGTTTTCCGAAGGCAGCTTTTCCCCGGGCGGGTAGGTCCCGTCCAGTATCTGTTTTTTGATGTCTTCGTAAATATCCGTGTACCTCTTGATCATCTGCTGCCTCCTTATGCTCTTGCGGCGACCTTTTATCTCTCTCTCTATTACATCCGATTTCGCCCGCCTGCGCAAAGTCCTTCTCTCCCGTCTCCCCTTTGCGCCGTCCGGCACGGGGATCGGCTCGTTCCGCCATCTTCCCGCCTGCGGATCGCAGTCCCTCACTTGACAAACGGAAACAGCAGCTTTTGATTTTCCGACCAGAACATGTTGTCCATGTCGATGATTTTCGTTCCCGTATCGACGCGGGCCGGGACGGGCAGGCCGTTTATCGCCTCCACCGCGTGCTTGACGCCCAGGTAGCCCATGCTGAACGGCTTCTGCATGATCGTGGCCTGGATCACGCCCTCCTGAATGTACGCCAGCACGTCCGGCGGGCTGTCGATGGCCACCACTTTCACCTTTCCCGCCAGCCCTCTTTTTTCGATCTCGTGGGCGGCGCCGAGCGCGGAGACGGCGTTGAGCGCCGCGATGCCGTCGATCGGCTGGGCGGCGATGATCCCTGCAGCCAGCTCACTGGCCTGGTTTTGATCGGAGACGGCGTACTCCCTGGCCGCGATGGTTACCCCCGGATAGCGGGCGATCGCATCCAGCAGTCCCTTTTCCCGCTGCCCGCCGTTTCCCCCGCCCGCTCCCAGGACGGCAATCCTGCCGTACGGCCCGACCAGTTCGATCAGCTTCTCTCCCGCTTTTTTGCCCGAGTCGTAATGATCGGTGCCGATGCAGCTTGCCACCCCCGGCCCCGTCAGTTCGGAGTCGATGGTCAAAACGGGGATGCGCTGCTCCTTCGCCCGCGCCGCGGCTTCGTCCAGGACCTGTTGGCCGTCGGGGGCGATGACCACGGCATCCGTTCCGTCCGCAAACGCCTGCCGGACCAGCGCCAATTGCCCCTTCACGTCTTCTTCGTAGTCGGGGGCGTAGAAATTGACGTTGACGCCAAACTCCCTGGCGGCCATCTCCGCCCCCAATTTTACCGTCCGCCAGTAATCCCCGTGCTTCATCCTGACGATGAGCGCCACGTTCTTCTGTTTGACATGGTCGTCGGCCGGACCGGCGCAGGCACCCAGGACGGCGGCCGCCGCCAGGAGCAGGAACAGAAGCGTACGCCATCCTTGTTTGCTTGACTGGTTCATTGCGTCCCTCTTCACGTCTCTTCCGTCATCATCGGTATTCGTATGGTCACGGTGGTGCCGGTCTCCTCGTCGCTTTCGATGGAAAGACCGTACGCTTCGCCAAAAAACAGCCGGATGCGCTCGTGCACGTTCTTGATGCCGACGCCCGACCCATCCTTGCTTTTGATCTGGCCGGAGCCGATCTGCTCCAGCACGTGGGGCGGGATGCCCAGCCCGTTGTCGCGCACCCGGAACAGCACGCTGCCGTCCGCCATTTCCGCCGTCACGGTGATCTTCCCCTGCTCCGCCATCGGTTCGATGCCGTGGTAGATCGCGTTTTCCACGATCGGCTGCAGCAGGAGCTTCAGCGTCCTGCAGGGAAGCACCTCTTCCTGGGCTGTGATTTCGTAGGTGAATTTGTTTTTGTACCGCATTTTCTGGATGACCAGATAGTTCCGCACGTGCTCCAGTTCTTCCTGTACGGTGATGATGTTTTTCCCCTTGCTGAGGCTGATCCGGAACAGTTTGGAGAGGGCGGTAATGGTGGTGATGACGTCTTCGTTTTTGCCGATCCCCACCATGCGCACGACCGAGTTGAGCGTGTTGTACAAAAAATGCGGGTTGATCTGCGCCTGCAGCACTTCCAGCTCGCTTTTCCGCTTGGCTTCCTGCTCCCGGATGATTTGATCCATGAGCTGCCTGATGCGGATCACCATGTGGTTGAAACGGCGCGAGAGCTGCTCCACTTCGTGACTACCCCGAACGGCCAGGTTGACCGTAAAATCCCCCTTCTCCACCTGCTCCATGGAGCGTTCCAGATTGCGGATCGGCCGGGAGATTGCGGCGGAGATATAGGTCAGGACAAACAGCACCACGGCGATGACGACAAACAGCAGCCAGAAGATAAACCCGCTGATCTCCTTTTTCGTGGTGGCGATCTCGTCCATGTACGAGACGCCGACTATTTTCCAGCCGATGTCATCCAGCGTCTTGATCGTGACCAGCCGCCGCTCCCCGCCGGACTCGTCCACGTAGCTGCCGTACGAGTTTTTCAGGGCAATCGCCCGATTCTCGTTTTTCAATCCGACGTAGATCAACTGCTGCTGCGGATGGTAGACGATGTTGCCGGCCAGGTCGATGATGTACACATACCCTTTTTTGCCCAGGCCCACCCGCTGGCAGAGGTCGTCAATGGTCTTGAAATTGACGTCCACGAGCAGGATCGCGTCTTCTCTTTCGCCGTTCTGGGCGACCGAGATGCCTCTGCTCATGGAGACCACCCACTTGTACTCGCCTTGAAACAGGTTCTGAATGTGCGGAAGCGAAAAGGAGATGTGGCTGGGGTTGTTCAACGCCGCCTGGAACCAGCTCTGTTCCCGCAGTCTCGTGTTTTTCCGCATCGCCGTCTGCGGAAACCCGGCGATCAGTTCGCCCTCCCGCGAAAACACCGCCACCGAGACGAGATCCTCCCGGGTTTCCAGAATCGTCCCCAACTGTTCCGTCAGCTTGTCGTCCGGCACGTTCTCGCTTCGGCGGATTTTCTCCGCGGCCAGTTCAAAGATGTCCGTCATGCCGTCGAGGTAGCTGTTCAGGTTGAAGCTGACCTGGTCGATGATTTGCTGGGTGTGCAGAAAGGCGTTTTGTTCCGCCGTTTCGGAAAACTTGCTGTACAGCATGACGCCGACAAAGAGCATGACCGCGACGGTCACCAGCGTAAACGAGGCCGTGATGATAAACTGGATGCTCTTCATCTTCAACGTGTGAACCAGCGCGATAACCGGATTTTTCATCGTACCCCTCTGGCCATGTTTTTGTACTCCTTGGGAGACATGCCCCACTTCTTGCGGAAGCAAAAGCTGAAGTAGTTGGGGTCGGCATACCCGACCCGTTCCGCGATCTCAAAGGTTTTCAGGTCGGTCGTCAGCAGCAGTTCCTGGGCCGCTTCCATCCTGACCTGCAGCAGAAAGTTGACGAATGTCGTATTCATCTCCTTTTTGAAAATGCTGCTGAAATACCCCGCGCTGATGTGAAGCTGCCTGCACACTTTGTGGATCGAGATGTCGCTTTCGTGGTAGTGGTTTTTGACGTATTCGACGGCCTGGGCGACGAGCCGTTTGTAGGAGGACTGTCTGTCGCTGGCGATGCTGTTCATCATGCCCGAGCAGATGTGCAGCAGCCTGTCCTTCGTCTCCTGCAGCGTTTGGGACTTGTGGATGTCCGTGAACCATTGAAGGTTTTCGCCAAAGACGCGCTCCGGGTCCAGATTGGCCCCCTTGGCCGCCTTCAGGATGGCGGTCAGGATCTCCAGCAGGTAGATGTGATAATCCTTGATGGACACGCGGGCATCGGCGATCTCGGCAAACAGCTCGTCCACGATGTCCTTCAGTTCCTGCGGCGTTCCCACCTTCAGACAGCGGATCAGCGCATGTTCTTTTCGCTCGTCGAAGCGGACCTTTTCCACGCAGCGCTTTTCCACGTCATCGACGCAGATCACCCGGTTGTTTCCGAGCACCACCCTGTAGTCGAGCGCGGCGACCGCGTCCTCGTAGGAAAAGGAAAGGTCCGCCAGCTCGCCGGTGACCGTCCCGATCCCCGCCGTCACGGTGAATTCGCAAAATTTTTCAACGAATTGCCGTGCTTCTTCCAGCACGGCCGCCGTTTTCCGGAGGACCGCCTCCCGCTCCCGGTCCTGGTGGACGGCAATCAGCACCACGTGGTCGTTGTTGGTGAAGACGATGCCCAGACGGTGCTTGTCGACCACTTCCTGCACGATGTTGCGGACGGCAAACAGCAGCAGTTCCCGATCCTCTCCCCACGCCTGACGGATGGGCGGCGGCGCAGAGCGATTCGCCGGATCTTCTCCGACGCAGGGGCGGTCGATGCTGACGGCGCCGACCACAAAGCCATTTCCCTCCAAATCGATCTGGTACGCGTGCGCCTTTTCCCGGATGTCGGCCTCGGGCAGCCTGCGGGTAATCAGCGACGTGAGGAACACTTCCCGCAGCACGGGCAAACTTTTTTGATAGTGCTCCTTCAACAGGCGGATGTTTTTCTTCTCGGCGGCTTCTTCGTCAAGCCGCGCCCGCACTTTCAAGAGGGCATCGATCAGTTCACCCGCAGAAAACGGCTTGAGCACGTATTCGTCGATCTGCAGCTTGACCGCTTTCCGCGCGTATTCAAACTCGTCGAAGCCCGTCAGAATCACGATTTTGACGGTGGGATACCGCTCTTTGACGACGGCGGCCAGCTCCAGCCCGTCCATAAACGGCATCTTGATGTCGGTGACGACGATGTCCGGTACGCTTCGTTCCATCTTCTCCAGCGCCTCCTGGCCGTTTTCCGCCGTCCCGACGACCGCGAACCCGTACGCCTGCCAGTCAATCTCGCGGACAACGCCTTCCCTTACGTCTTCTTCGTCGTCAATCAGCAGCAGTGTGTACATGCATCTTCCCCCCGGTTACATATTACTCCAGGCGGGCCCGGACTCCTTCCGGGCGGACACGCGCACAAAAAACCGGTGCTCTCGCCTGAACCGTTATGCGCATCGGCCGCGCCGTCCGTGATTCCGCTCTCCGCCGGGGAATCGGGTGGGGGTGGTACTGGATGGCCGCCACGCACGTCAACACGAAAAAGCCACCGCCTCCCCCGGGAAGGGGAACGGTGGCCGTATCCGCGCCTGTGATTACAGTTCGTCAAAGCCGTCAACATCGAAATCCAATCCGCCGCCCGCTTCTTCGAACAGGTCCTCGGCCGACTCTCCGATTTCCGACATGACCTCGCCCAGCAGCATGCCGCCCAGGAAGCCGGCCGCCATGCCGCCGATCATGCCGCCCATGCCGTGGCCGCGGTGACCGTAGTGGCCCTGATGACCGTGCAGCGGCTGGCCGTAGGACGCCATCGACACGTACGGGATCGCCTGCGGATTTTCCGCGTAGGTGCGAAGCGTATCCAGAAGGAAGCGGGAAAGCTCCTCTTCCCGGCCGGCGGCCAGCAGGTCCTGCGGTACGACGATCTCCGCCTTGCGCTCCATCTCGCCGCCAAACATGCCGGGTACGGCCAAATCCAGTTCCGTCAGCATACGCAGCTCGCCCGGCATGGAGAAGAAGATGACCTCCAGTTCCTTGAGCGGAATGCCCAGCGGCCGTCCCATGAAGAACGAAAACTCCTGACCGTACGGCGTGAGCTTGCCGGAGTCGGGCTTTTGCCGCAGATCGAGGCGGGCCAGTGCGTCCAGCACCCGTTCCACCGGTTCCGGCGGAAGCACCTGCACCGCATCCAGGTCGGTCGGGTCGAGCGCCCTTTCCACATCCAGCTTGGTGTGCAGGTAGTACTGAACGGACGGCGTCGACACGGCCAGCCCTGCCGGCAGTTCAAAGGCAAACGGAATCTCCTGCACAAACGGTTTCGGCTGCACGGTGAAATTGCGGCTGACCGGGTACGTTTGCACCGGACGCGTTACCTCCTGCCCCTGCACGTACACCTTCATCATCAACAGGACACTCAGCTCGGAGATGCGCTGTTCCACGCTGCCCCCTTCGATGCGGATCGCGCCCGTGATCGTCTCTCCCAACCGGTACGCAGGGCGATCCAGCCGCAGATCGACCGTCGCCGCTCCCACTCCCAGTTTGGCCATCCACTTTTTCAGCAAGACCCTCTCCTCCTTCATATAAGCAAACGTTTATATCTGTATTGTATCAGATCCAGAGGGGGTTGTGCGAGCAGCCAGTGCGCGGCCGAGCAGCCGAACCAGTCGGCTGGCCTGCTCGCCTGTCACGTCCCGCAATGCGGAAAATTCCGTCACGTTCGCCCCGACGACGCGTGGATCGGCCAGGACAGCGGTCAGCAGTTCCTCCGTCTGCGCCAGCGACAGGCCGGTTTCACTCGGCGAATAGGCGGCCGCCATTGCCTCCTTGTGCATCACGTCGACGTCAAAGTGGACGAGGATATAGGCGTCGGCAGGAATCGCCCGCAAGACGTCGGCCGCCTGCATGCCCGGTCCTCGTTCACACAACTGATCAAGCGTGACGATCTCTACTCCGTAGGTCTCGTCCGGCATCCGCTGGCACCCCAGCACAACGATGCTGTCCGCTGTCCACCCGGTCGCCTCCGTCCAGACGCCGCCTCCCTGCAGCAAAAACCACAGGCCCATGCCGGCTGCCCCGAGACAGCGGGAGGCGGAGGGCGCCATCGCGTCAAAGTGGCCGTCCAGCACTAGGAGGTACGCCTTGTCTCCATAGACGTCGCGAAACCCTTGGGCCGTCCCGACGATCACGCTGCAGTCGCCGCCGAGAAACAGGGAAAATTCGTCGCGTCGAAAACAGCCGCGCGCCTCTTCGCGCAGCAGGTCCCAGACCATGCGCGGCGCCGGCCAGTTGCGAACAGGCGGAACGTTGTGGCGCGGCAGATAAGCGGGAAGGGCGAGATCGCCCCGGTCGCTTGCCGACAGCCCCTGCTCCTGCAGGACGGCCGTCAATCCTGCCGCCCGCAAAGCGGCCGGCGCCAGTTCCGTACCGGAGACATAGGCGCCGGAGAAGACGGGAATACCTGTTACCGTTACGTTCACCGCGCCCCCCTCCTTTCAAGCTGCTTTCATTGTATCACAGCTCGCTTTTCCATACCGGATCAGTTCGCTGGCCGAGGGGCACAGCCACCGTTCCGGCAGGGGGCCGCCGTCACCGGTCAGGAACTGCTTGTCCTACAGCGTCTGTACAGGAGGACAGCTATCTGCCATGAGGAATGGGTGTCACACCACATCGTATCCCTGGTCTTCGATCGCTTCCTTGATCGCCTCCAGCGTCAGGGCGTTCTCGTCATAGCTGACCTCCACCGTTTTGGCGGCCAGATCCACTTTTCCGGATGCGCCCAACTCCTTCAGCGCCTTTTCAATCGCGTTGACGCAGTGATTGCAGGACATTCCTTCCACGCGCAGGGTTACGTTTTGCATGATGATCGCTCCTTTTTCCTGTTTTCCTGTATGCTTTCTGTCCGCCTGCCACCGCCTCTTTATTTCACGGGACCGGCCGCAGGCGGGCTGGCGATTGCCGGTCGGGCCGCAGGCAGGCGGGCCGCTGCTGCGTTTTACCGGCCGGCTGGTAAGGCGGCATGATCCGCCGCCGCTGGTCGGCCTCACCTGCGGCTTAATGCGCGGCAGGGGCTGCCGGCTGATAAAGGGAGTGGCTCTCCGGCTGTTGATGCGGGGCTTCTCCTGGAGCGGCAGCCGCTTCGTACAGCAGGTAGCCGCCGATGACCAGGAGGAGGTACACGGCGCCGGAAAGCGCCCATGTTGCTGTGCGGCTCATCTCATCGCCCTCTTTCCGTTGAGCGTGATTCCAGTTTGACGCGCTGCAGGCGCAGGGCGTTCAGCACGACCGACACCGAACTGAAGGCCATCGCCGCTCCGGCCAGCCAGGGCGCGAGGAAGCCCAGCGCCGCCACAGGGATGCCCAGCGCGTTGTAGGCAAAGGCCCAGAACAGGTTCTGCTTGATGTTGCGGATGGTTTTGCGGCTCATCACGATCGCGTCGGCCACGCCGGTCAGATCGCCGCGCATCAGGGTGATGTCGGCCGCCTCCATGGCCACGTCCGTGCCGGTGCCGATCGCCATCCCGATGTCGGCGGTGGCCAGCGCGGGCGCGTCGTTGATCCCGTCGCCCACCATCGCCACCCTGCGACCCTGCTGCTGCAGTTTTTTCACTTCGTCCGCCTTTCCTTCCGGCAGCACTTCCGCGATCACCCGATCGATCCCCGCCTGGCGGGCGATCGCCTCCGCCGTCTGCCGGTTGTCGCCGGTCATCATGACGACCTCCAGTCCCATCGCCTTCAAGCGCTGCACCGCCTCGCGGGACGTCGGCCTGATCGTGTCCGCCACCGCCACCAGCCCGGCCAGCCGGCCGTCCACGGCCACCAGCATCGCCGTTTTGCCCTCCCGCTCGAGCCGCGACATCGCTTCCGCCGCCTGGTCAAACGGGATCTGATGCCGGTCCAGCAGGCGGCGTGTCCCCACCAGCACTTCCCTGCCGTCCACCGCGGCGCGGATGCCAAACCCGGGGATCGCCTCAAACGACTCGGCCCCGGTCAACGTGACGCCCCTGTCGGCAATGCCCTTGACGATCGCCTGGGCCAGCGGATGCTCGGAGTGTTTCTCCGCCGCCCCCACCAGCGCCAGCAGCTCCGCTTCCTCCATCCCGTACGCCAGCACGTCGGTCAGCTCCGGCTCCCCTTTGGTCACCGTGCCCGTCTTGTCCAGCACGATCGTGTCCAGCTTATGGGCCGTCTCCAGGTGTTCACCGCCCTTGAACAGAATCCCCAGTTCGGCGGCCCTGCCGGAGCCGGCCATGATCGAGGTGGGCGTTGCCAGCCCCAACGCGCACGGGCAGGCGATCACCAGCACAGCGATGCCTTTTTCCAGCGCGGAAGCGAAGTCCCCCGGCGTCACCAACAGGTACCAGACGGCAAAGGTGACGAGCGCGATGCCGACGACGACCGGCACGAAGATACCGGAGATGCTGTCCGCCAGCCGCTGAATGGGCGCTTTGGAGCCCTGCGCCTCTTCCACGACCCGGATGATCTGGGCCAAGGCCGTCTCCTTGCCCACTTTGGTCGCCCGCACTTTGAGAAAACCGTTTTTGTTCAGCGTGGCGCCGATGACCGCGTCGCCCGCCGCCTTGTCGACAGGAACGCTTTCACCGGTCAGCATTGATTCGTCCACGGCCGACTGCCCCTCCAGGACGATGCCGTCAACGGGCACCTTTTCCCCCGGCTTCACGTGGACGATGTCGCCCGGACGCACGTCTTCCACCGGGATCGTCAGCTCCTCGCCGTCGCGGACCACCACGGCCGTCTTCGCCTTCAGTCCCATCAGCTTGCGGATCGCCTGGGACGAACGGCCCTTGGCCTTCGCCTCAAACAGCTTGCCGAGCAGAATCAGCGTAATCAGCACGGCGCTCGTCTCAAAATAGAGCTCCGTCATGTGCGCCCCCGACCCGATGGAGCGGATCGCCAGGTAGAGACTGTAAAAGTAGGCGGCCGATGTGCCCAAGGCGACCAGCACATCCATGTTGGCGCTTCCGTTGCGCAGGGCCTTGTAGGCGCCGACGTAAAACTGCCGGCCGACGACGAACTGCACCGGCGTCGCCAGGGCCAACTGCACCCACGGATTCATGAACATCTCCGGCAGCCAGATGAACGAAGTGAAGGAAAAATGGCCGACCATCGCCCACAAGAGGGGCAGGGAGAGGATCAGGGAAAAGAGAAACTTCCCGGTTTGCCGGTCGATTTCCTCCGCCCGGCGGTCAACCGTTTCCGCGTCCGTCTGATCGCCCTTGGCAGCCGCTTGATAACCCAGCTTTTCCACCTGCCGGATCAGGTCGTTCACGCCGACCTGCCCCGCGTCGTATTCCACGGTGGCTGTCTCCAACGCCAGGTTGACGTTTGCCTCCAGCACCCCGGGCAATTTGCGCAGCCCCTTTTCGATCCGGGCCGCGCATGCGGCGCAGGTCATGCCGGTAATGCTCAGCTCCGCCTTGTCGCTCACGACGCCGTACCCGAGCGATTCGATCCTGCTGCGGATGTCGCCCAGGCTGATTTTCTCGGGATCGTAGACGACCGTCGACGTTTCCAGCGCCAGGTTGACGCTGGCCGACTCCACGCCCTCCAGCTTTTTCAGCCCTTTCTCGATGCGAATGGCGCATGCCGCGCAGGTCATGCCGGAAATCGGAACCGTCGCTTCTTTTATTTTGGCGCTCATCGCGTATTCCTCCGCATCAAAATACCCATGTGGGGTATATTTTTGATAGGATTCCCTCAAGGGCTCCTGTTTATTACACGCCCATTATACAATACCCCAGGAGGGTATATCAAGCGGTTGGGCAAACATGTTCTGCCAACGGCAAAAAGCGCCGTCCGTCTCCGGACAGCGCGCGATGGCGGCCGTTGTTTTCGCGGGCCGTGTCAGTTTTTCTTGGCGTGATAGGCTGCGGCGATTCGGGCCGCCACCTCCGCGTTGTGCTTCACCAGGGCGATGTTGGTCTGCAGGCTCTTGCCGGCCGTCAACAGTTTGACCCGGTCGAGCAGGAACGGTGTCACTTGTTTTCCGGTGATGCCCTTTCCCTTCGCTTCCGCCAGCGCTTGCTGGATGACGGCTTCGATCTCGCGGTGATTCAGCGCGTCCGCTTCCGGCACCGGATTGGCGATGACCAGACCGCCGTTCAGTCCCAACTGCCACTTGGTGTCCATCAGCGCCGCCACTTCCTCCGGCGTGTCCAGGCGGAAATCGACGCCAAAGCCGCTCTCGCGGGCAAAGAAGGACGGGAACTCGTCCGTGCGGTAGCCGACAACCGGCACACCGTGAGTCTCCAGGTATTCCAGCGTGCGCCCCAGGTCGAGAATCGACTTGGCCCCGGAGCAGACGACGGCCACGTTGGTTTGGGCCAGTTCGGTCAGGTCAGCGGACACGTCCCAGGTGATCTCCCCTTCGCGGTGCACCCCGCCGATGCCGCCGGTGGCGAAGACGCGGATGCCGGCCAACTGCGCGGCGATCATCGTGGCGGCTACAGTCGTGGCGCCGATTTTACCGCTCGCCAGGATGTACGGAAAGTCGCGGCGGCTCACTTTTTCCACCGACTTGTTGGTGGCGAATTCCTCCAGCTCGCTCTCCGTCAACCCGATCTTGATTTTTCCGTTCATGATCCCGATGGTGGCCGGCACGGCGCCGTTGTCGCGGATGATCCGCTCCACTTCTTTGGCCATTTCGAGGTTTTGCGGGTACGGCATGCCGTGGGAGATGATCGTCGTCTCCAGCGCCACGACCGGCTGGTTGTTCTCCAGCGCGTGACGCACTTCTTCCGTATAGGTGAGGTATTCTTTCATTCGTTATCGCTCCTTTTCGTACTGCCTTACTGTTTGTGCGAGCTGCTCCGGCTGCAGCAGCGGCGAGACCGACTGCTCCGTCTGCAGGGTCAGGGCGGATGCGGCCAATCCGAGGCGGCAGGCTTGTCCGAACGATTCACCGTTGACGATGCCGTACAAAAGCCCGGAGGCAAACGCGTCGCCCGCACCGGTGACATCCACCACGTCCGTCGGATACGGGGCCAGGTGTTCCGCCTGTTCCGCCGATTGATAGTACACGCCCTGCTCGCCCATCGTGACGACCACCCGCTTGACGCCCCGCTCTCGTATCCGGCGGCACGCCTCGGCGCACTCTTCGACCGACGCGATCGGCATGCCCGCCAGCAGTTCCGCCTCTTCCCGGTTGGGCAGGATCGCGTCCACGCCGTCCAGCCTCTCCGGCAGTTTCTTCGCTTTGGCGGAAGAGACCGGATCGACAAACAGCGGGATGTTTTCCGTGCGGCAGCGCTCGATGATGTACGCCAGGCAATCCGCCGGCAGGTTGGTATCGAGAAAAACGGCCCGCGCCGCCGCGATGTGGGACCACTTGTCCGCGAACATCTCCGGGGTGAGCGCGTCGTAGATGTCCATGTTGGCCAGCGAGACCACCATCTCCCCGTCGATGTCCAGGAGCGCGGTGTTCGTGCCCGTACGCCGGGCGGGCAGCCGCCACACCTGGCTGACGTCCACGCCGTGCCTTTTCGTCTCCTGCAAAATCCACTCGCCCTCTTTATCTTCGCCGACGCAGCTAATCAGCGTGACGCTGCTGCCCAGCCGCCCCAGGTTTTCGGCGATGTTGCGCGCCACGCCGCCGCACGACTCGGTGATGGTCACCGGATTGGACGAATGCAGCCGCACTTTTTGCTTCCCGCGCGCCTTCCGGTCCAGGTTGGCTCCGCCGATGCAGACGATTCGCCCTTCGTCGCGCAGCACATAGGCACGTCCCTTGATCTCGCCCCGTTTGGTAAGCTGGGCGATGTACCCGGCCACCGCCGAGCGGGAAATGCCCATCTTGTCGGCCAGCTCCTGCTGGCTGATAAACGGATTTTCACGAATGTAGCGCAGGATTTGCTGTTCCTTGTCCACGGCCCTCCTCCTTTCTTCTGCCATCATTCCCCTTTTTCTTTCGCATTCTCTTTTCAAACAAAAGTTTATCACATAAACAAATGTTTGAGAAGAGAAAATCATGGACTCCCGATCCCCCCAAACGAGAAACGCGCACCTGCGGCCCCGTAACGGGCCGTCGGAGCGCGTCGGGATTGTCCCCGGTAATCGACGATGGGGACCGGCGCGATCTCGCATGCTGCGGTACAAAACAAGCGAAAACATCTGCGAGAGCGAGGTCACCCACGTGAACACGATCGAACTGATCGAAGTTGTGCTGCCCCACGAGCGCATGGCCTACCGCGACATTCTGCTGCTTGCCGACGACTGGGAAGAAGAAGTCGAGCGGTACATCCGGGAAGGAGAACTGTATATCGCAGCGGACGGGCAGCGAGTCCTCGGCGCCTGCCTGATGATCCCCGCCTCTCCCGACGAAGCGGAGATCAAAAACATCGCCGTCCTGCCGGAATACCGGGGCAAAGGGCTGGGCAAGGAGATCATCCGCGGAAAACGGCATCCGCGCGCTGGACATGGTCGTGTTTGAACGATTGCTGTAACGCTTCCGGGGATGAGCCGCCCCTGTTTCGCGCACACTAAGCAAAAACAGGTGGGATCTCAGATGGCTGACCAACGGGAAAAGCGAAACGACGAAGACGAGTATTTTTTCTTTGACCTGTCCGACGAGAGCCACGAAAAAATATTGGAGAAAGAGCTGCGGGAAGCGAAGGAAAATCCGCTGGGCCCGCTGGAGGAAGTCACCAAAGTGGAGTACTAGGACACAGATTGCCGGCAACCCCCTGCCCGCTCATATCACAAGCGCCGGGGGTTCGCCGATCCATTCATGCCGATTCCTCCTGCCGGCCCTTCCATTTGACAAGACCTGCCTTCTCGTGTACCATTATCTCAAATTAGAGATATTAAACAGCGAAGCAAAGGAGGGGCATCCTTCATGGCAGATACGCAGCAGCGAAACGAGTCACTTGAGCTTCTGATTGTGCTGTCCCGTTCCTACAACTGGGTCACGGCCCATACCAACCGCGACATCCGCCGCCATGGATTGAACCCGACGGAATTTGGCGTCCTGGAAGTCCTGTACCACAAAGGCCCCCAACCGCTGCAGCAAATTGGCGAAAAAATCCTGATCTCCAGCGGAAACATTACCTACGTCGTGGATAAACTAGAAAAGAAGCAGCTGCTGGTGCGCAAGCCGTGTGCCGAGGATCGGCGCGTCATTTACGCGGAGCTGACCGACCAGGGCAGACAGTTTCTGGCCGATATTTTTCCATCCCACAAGGAAGCGGTCGAAAAGGCAGTGAGCGGCCTTACCGCCGAAGAAAAACGGCAGGCGATCGCGCTGTTGAAAAAGCTGGGGCGGGCCGCGCAGGAGAGTTTCTAGAAAACACCTGCTGCCCCCGGCCAAAAAAGACCTTGACAAAACAGATCACGCGTAATAATCTTGAAATCAAGATTTAAAAAATAAAAGTTATCAGCTTACAAAAGGAAAGGGGAATGAAACCACATGAGCAAGGTTCTGTTTGTGAAAGCCAACAACCGTCCCATCGAACAATCCGTCAGCGTGAAGCTGTATCACGCGTTTCTGAATAGCTACAAAGAATCCCACCCGAACGACGAGGTAGTGGAACTGGACCTGTTTGCGGAAAACCTGCCCTACTACGACGTGACGAAAATCAACGCCATGTACAAATCCGGCCAAGGCATCGAGCTGACCGCGGAAGAGCAAAAGGCGGCCGATCTGGTGAACAAGTATCTGAACCAGTTCCTGGAGGCCGACAAAGTGGTGTTCGCCTTCCCGCTGTGGAACTTCACCGTGCCTGCCGTGCTGCACACTTACATTGATTACCTGTGCCAGGCCGGCAAAACGTTCAAATACACCCCGGAAGGTCCGATCGGCCTGCTGAACAACAAAAAAGTGGCCCTGCTGAACGCGCGCGGCGGCATCTATTCCGAAGGTCCGGCCGCTGCGGCGGAAATGGCCGTAAACTACGTGCAAAACGTCCTCGGCTTCCTCGGAGTGAAAGACATCTCCACCGTGATCGTGGAAGGGCACAACCAATTCCCGGACAAAGCCGAAGCGATCGTGCAGGAAGGCTTGGAAAAGGCTGCAAAACTGGCGGAGACCTTCTAAGGCCCGCCGGCCTTTTTGGACAAATATCTTAACTTTAAGAAACTAAAATTAAAAATATATGAAGGAGAGATGAACATCATGATCGATCTTGGTTTGTTGATCATTCGCCTGGTCGTGGGTTTGACGTTCGTGGGGCACGGCGCACAAAAACTGTTTGGCTGGTTCGGCGGCTACGGCTTGAAAGGAACCGGCGGATGGTTGGAGTCCATCGGCTTGAAGCCGGGCGTTACCATGGCGCTGTTGGCCGGCCTGGGTGAGCTGGTGGGCGGCCTGCTGTTTGCCGCCGGTGTCGGCACGTGGGTCGGCGCGCTGTTGATCGCCCTGACCATGCTGGTGGCGATCGTCAAAGTCCACGGCGCCAACGGCTACTGGGCGACGCAAAACGGATACGAATACAACCTGGTGCTGATTGCGGTGGCGATCGGCGTGGCCCTGATCGGCCCCGGCGCTTACGTCCTGTTCTGAACGCACAGAGAATGGGCGCTCCCGGACAGCATCCCTGAGTTGAAGGAGGAACCGCACATGCACATCGCTGTTTATTCGCAAAACGAACAAGGCAAAGGCCATTTCGGCAGCGGCGAGATCGTGGAGAACAAACCGATCGGCTTTCCGCACGAACACTCGGCCGTCAAACGCGTCGGACCGCTGTTTTACTGGGCCTGGGCCAAATCGCTTGCCACCTTTGAGATTCCGCTGCATCCCCACTCCGGTTTTGAAATCATCTCGTACGTCTTGACGGGCACGGTGGGGCATCGCGATACGCTCGGCAACCTGCAGCAGGTCTCGACCGGGGGCGCGCAGGTGATGCAGACCGGCTCGGGCGTCTATCACGCGGAAGAGCTGGCGGCGGGCACCGAGATGTTTCAGATCTGGTTTGAACCGCATCTGGCCCGCGCCGTCAAGGAAGCGCCCACGTACAACCAGTACGACCATGAACAGTTTCCCGTGGAGGAAGCGGGCGGCGTCCGGATCAAACGGGTGGTCGGCCCGCAAGCGCCGATCCGCCTCGTGACCGACGCGGAAATGGTCGACATTGACATCGCAGCGGGGCAATCCTGGTCCCATTCGCTCCCGGACGGATACGCTCTGGCGGCCGTGGTGGTGAGCGGCCGGGGCACCGCCCGGCCGCAGCGGCAGGCGGACGGCGGCCCGTCGTCCAACGCCTCCCTGGAGACAGGCGACTTCGCCGTCGTCACGACAGACGGGACGGAATCGGTCGAATTCCATGCCGATCCGGGTGAATCGCTGCGCCTCGTCGCCATCCGCGTCCCTGCCGAGGTGGAGTACCCGCTGTATCGCAAATAATCGCAGCGGCAAAAGCGAGGCCGTCACGCAGAAAGTGACGGCCTCGTTTTCATGTCCGCACCTCCTCCGCTGGCTGATCGGCCGTCGTTTCGGAAGGATTTTCCAGAAGGGGCTCGAATGAAGAAATGGGTGCCGACACTTCTGTGCTGTCGCCGTCTCTTCGGAAATCACCGACCGCGGAAAGGGGGCCGCAGCTTGCTGAACGTATGGAAGGTCATCTTCGACAACGTCCTGGTTTGGGTTCCGGTTCTTCTCATGTTTGCCCCCATCCTCGTTAAACGTTTGTTTGATAAGAAAAAGTGACGCGTTTCCTCCTCCTCTTTACGGTTTTCCCCCTCATTCATCCCGGTTGTCCGGCAGGAATTTCCCCGTTTTCCCGCGAAAGAACATACTCGATTACCTGAAAGCGTTCAGCGACCGCGCCGTGGCAGCGGCCAAACGGGCGTAACCACCGCTTGGGCCCTGCTGAATGGGCCAAGCTCGAAACGAAAAAACGGTCTCTCCCGTCAGCGGGAGGAGACCGTTTTCTTTTCGAGCATCGTGCCTTCCTGGGCGAGCCGCGTGTGCCAGGAGAACGCTTTTTCCAGCACATGCGGCGTATGGCCGCCGCGCGTCAGCGCTTCCCGGAAGTAGTCACGCAGTTGGTCACGATAGAGCGGGTGAGCGCAGTTCTCGATGATCAGCCGGGCCCGTTCGCGCGGCGCCAGACCGCGCAGGTCGGCCAAGCCCTGCTCCGTGACGACGATATCGACGTCGTGCTCCGTGTGGTCCACGTGGGACACAAACGGGACGATGCTGGAGATCTTGCCGCCCTTGGCCACCGACTTGGTGACGAAAATCCCCAGGCGGGCATTGCGGGCAAAGTCGCCGGAACCGCCGATGCCGTTCATCATGCGCGTCCCCAGGACGTTGGTCGAGTTGACGTTGCCGTAGATGTCAAACTCCAGGGCGGTGTTGATGGAAATGAGCCCCAGACGGCGGATCACCTCGGGATGGTTGCTGATCTCCTGCGGCCGCAGCACCAGCTTGTCGCGGTATGCGGGGAAGTTGGCCACCACCTGCTTCATTTTCTCCGCCGTCAGGGTGATCGAACAGCCGGACGCAAACGACACCTTGCCCGCGTCGATCAGATCAAACACAGCGTCCTGCAGCACCTCGGAATACACAGTCAAATCGGAAAACTCCGACTCCAAAAATCCGTTGAACACCGCGTTGGCGACCGAGCCGATGCCGGACTGCAACGGCATCAGGTTTTGCGGCATCCGCCCTTTTTTCACTTCATGACGCAAAAACTCGATCAAGTGGCCGGCCATCACCGCCGTTTCCTCATCCGGCTCGACGATCGTGGACGGGGAATCCCACTGTTCGGTGATGACGATGCCCTTCACTTTGTCCGGGTCGACCGGAATGCCCTTTTGCCCGATCCGCTGTTCGACCGAGGTCAGCGGGATCGGCGAGCGTTCCCCCTGCCGGCCTGGCGTGTAGATGTCGTGGATGCCTTCCAGCGCGAGCGGCTGTGCCATGTTCAGCTCGATGATGACGTGCTTGGCATGCTCCACGAAGACGTTGGAGTTGCCCACAGAGGTCGACGGAATGATCATCCCGTCTTCCGTCACTGCAACCGCTTCCACAATCGCGTAGTCAATCGGGTCCAGCACTCCCGCGCGTATCAATTCCGCCGTATGGGACAAATGCTGATCCACAAACAGCAGTTCTCCCTCGTTGATCTTTTGGCGCATCACCGGATCCACCTGAAACGGCAGCCGCTTGCCAACAATTCCCGCTTCCGCCATCACCGCGTCCACGCCGGAGCCCAGGGATGCCCCCGTGTAGACGTTGACGGTAAACGGCCGTCCATCCCGCTTGGCCCGTTCTGCCAAGGCGACCGGAACGACTTTGGCGTCGCCGGCCCGCGTAAACCCGCTCAGCCCGAGGGTCATGCCGTCCTCAATCCAGCTTGCCGCTTCCTCTGCCTGCACGATTTTGCCCCGAAGGCGATTGTCGCGTAAGCGCTCCCATACCATGTTACCCACCTGCCATTTTCGTTCGTCTGTTTGGTACCACAGTAGCACATTCAAACTGAGCGAGCACTCGATTTCCCACAAGCCAGAAAATTCGGCGGCAGGCCAGAAAAAACACCCCTGAACGTCGGAACCGCCAAAACCGGGCCCAAGGCTCAACCGATCAGAAGCCAGGCAGGCAGGGACGCGACGACGCCGGGCCAAAACCGAAAACAGGCAAAGACGCGAGACCGCTCGGCCAGCAGCCGCACAGACGGGACCGCACGTCCCTCAAAAACCGAGCCTTTGACGGAAATGGCTGGCGTACGACTGGCTGACCGGGACGCGGGTCCGCTGCTTGTCTTTCATCTCCAGCATAAACGTGGAATGAAAATGCGGGTGGATGAAGCCAACCGCTTCGATATTGACCAGATAGGCCCGATGGCAGCGCACGAACCGCTCGGGCGGCAGCATCCGCTCCAGCTCGGTCAGGCTGTACCGGTTGACGTACGAGCCGTTTGCCGTGTGCAGCAGCGTTTTGCCCTCGTGTGAACGAATAAACACGATCTCGGACACGTGGACAGGCAGCCAGCCGTCTTCCGTCTTGCCGGTCAGCACGGTCGGCGCCGGCTGCGGAGCCATATGCGGCATCAACACCCGGGGGTATATCGCGGTGACGCAGCCCTCGAGCCGGCCGCCGCGCACAAGCGGCAGGGAGACCCCGTAATAGGGGACGCCGAACACCCGGCTTTCCACGTATTGCGCCACCTTCCGGCGAGCGGTCAGCGCTCTGTACGTCGCCGATCCTTCCCGCACCGCGTCGCCCGGTTTGATTTTCAGGTCGATGCTGGCGCTGGGCTGATAGTAAATGTAGCGGGAATCATCCGAAATGGCGATCGACACGCCCTCCGGGATCACTTCACCGATCATCTGCAGCACTTCGGGAACCAGTGTTTTCTCCATGTTTCATCCCTCTGCCATGAAAAATGGAAGTACACTTTTATTAAAACACATTTTCGCCCGCTTCGGACAAATCCCCGCTCTTTTCCACCTGCGGCGCCGATCCCGAGTTGGGGAGACAACGGAAAAAGACCTCGGCGTTGCTTGTGCAGTCCGAGGTCTTTCCGCGATTACGACGTTTTTCTTCTGGACGGTTCCGGCACGCCCGGGTACTGGTATTCCTTCTCCCAGAAATCGGCGTCGGCTATGCCCAGCTTGACCGGATCGAATACCGGGTCTTTTCCCTCTTTCTTCTGGCGTTCATAGTCCTTTAACACGGCCAGCGCCGGCTTGGTGAGCAGCAAAATGGCGATGATGTTGAGCCACGCCATGCTGCCGACGCCGATGTCCCCCAAGGTCCAGGCCAGACTCGCCGTCTTCACGCTCCCGTAGAAGACCACCCCCAGGATGACGATCTTCAAGGCATACTCCGACCAGGTCCGCTTCACGTAGCGGTTCAGATAGGCCAGATTGGTCTCCGCCATGTAGTAGTAGGCCATGATCGTGGTAAAGGCGAAGAACAGGAGCGCGATGGCGACAAACGGAGCGCCAAAGCCGGGAAACACCGTCTCGACGGCCTGCTGGGTAAAAATCGGCCCCGGCTCGACGTCGCCCAGGTTGTTCACAATGGGGGCCGCTCCGTCCGGCTTTACGTTGTACATGCCGGTGATCAAAATCATGAAAGCGGTCGCGGAACAGACAAACAAGGTATCCACGTAGATGGAGAACGCCTGAACCAGCCCCTGCTTGGCGGGATGGGACACTTCCGCCGCGGAGGCGGCATGCGGCGCGGTCCCCTGCCCCGCTTCGTTGGAATAAATCCCCCGCTTCACGCCCCAGGAGATGGCGGCGCCGAGAATGCCCCCGAAGGCCGCGTCCAGACCAAATGCGCTTGTAAAAATCAGCGCCAGTACGCCGGGCAACTGGGAAATGTTCAAAAAGACGATAATCAGGGCCACCAAAATATAGCCCAGCGCCATGAACGGCACGACCACCTGCGCAACATTGGCAATCCGCTTGACACCGCCGAAGATGATCGAGGCCAAAATCACCGCCAAGGCACTTCCGGTAATGGCGGGATGGATCCCAAAGGCGTTTTCGATCCCCGCCGCGATGCTGTTGGCCTGTACGCCCGGCAGCAGCACTCCCGTCGCAATGACGGTCACAACCGCAAACAAGACGGCGTACCATTTCAGCTTCAGCCCTTTTTCGATGTAATAGGCAGGGCCGCCGCGAAACTGGCCGTCTTGTTTGGTTTTGTACACCTGCCCCAAGGCGGCTTCGACGAACGCCGAACCGGCCCCCAAAAAGGCGATCAGCCACATCCAGAAGACCGAACCCGGTCCTCCTGCGGCGATCGCGGTCGCCACGCCGGCGATGTTGCCCGTCCCGACACGGCCGGACAGCGCCAGCGACAAGGCCTGGAAGGAAGATACCCCTGCCTCGGAACTCCTTCCTTCAAACATGTGCTTGACCATGTCTTTCAGGTGCCTCACCTGCAGGAACCGGGTCGCCATCGAGTAAAACAACCCTGTCCCCAGACACAGGTATATCAGTGCAGGACTCCAAATGATGTCGTTTAACCATTGAATGAATGCTTCCAACAAAATGCCCCCCTTCTAGAATTCTCTAATTTTATGTAATTATAAAATATTTCGTTTGTTCATACAACTTGTAATCTTTTGCAGCGCCATCCGAAACCGATCCATCCAATGAATCGTCATACGGATACGACGATGACGAAAGGACTGAATATCGGATGAACAGATCCTCCCTCTCAACCGCTCTCCTCGCATGCAGCCTCGTGTTCGGCGCCGTCCAGGGAATCGCCCCGGGTGAAGCGAAGGCGGCCTCCCAACCGGCCGGCTTCCGGCTTACCTACCAACTGCCGCCCCATCCGGAGAAGGTGCTGTTTCTCAATACGGAGATGGTGACGATCGAAAATCCGCAGCCTGCGGAACTGGTGGCCAAACACCGGCTGGACAGCTACTTGTCCGATCAGGCGGGCGGCTACATCAGCGAAAAGGCGATCTATTGGGAAAACCTCACGTTCCTCACGTCCAAAAAGGGCTTTCTCCTGGATGTGTACAACTGGATCGGCGTTCTCCCGCCCGTCTACCCCGCAGGATACGACCCGGCCGAGATGGACCGGCGCGTCGCCGCCACGGAACTGTTTACGGAAGAAGGGATGCGTCTACACAGGGAGCGCGGAGAAATCAACCTGCAGGCACGGCTGCAGGCCCTGATCAACGCCGGGTACGTCAAACCGGAGGAAATCGACGACGGCGCCGCCAGCAAGTATTTTGTGGCGACGGTCTTGTACCGGATGTTCAAAGACGTTCGGCCGTATCACGGAGGCATCGATCTGAAGGATTCCCAGGACATCCCCGTTCGCTGGGCCGTCGAGATCGGACTGCCCGGTTTTGACGTTACCCCCGATGGATACATCTACCCCCAGAACCGCCTGCAGATGACGCCGGGGCCGAAAGACGTGTTTGAAGAGTATCCGTACAAGCGTTTGTTTGATTTTCTGACGCTGATCCTGCCGGGCAAAAAGACGGCGAACGGCTGGGAGTATTACCAGGTGAAGCTGAAGCCCGGCATGGTGCCGGTTCGCACGACCGATTTGATGTACGTCAACGGGCGGCCGTACGACAGGAATACGTCCCCGTACTCGGTGTACGACCATCCCGGCTATTACGCCGCCAACCAAAAGATTGCCCAGTATGTTACGCCGCGTTTTGAACAGATGTTGAAAGCCGCTCGCGCGGACGCCCTGAAGCCCCGGGTGTGGGACTGGAGCCGCGACCTGATCCACCACCCCCGATTCGCCCAACTTGTGGCCGATTACCGGAAAACGCGCAGCAGCCGGGCGGTCAACGCCGTTTATCAAGCCGTCCGCACGCATTACAACCTGAATGTGCGGCAGGACTCCCCGGCCGTGATCAAAAGCGTGCTGGATCACGTCAAGTAAACCATCGGCTCCAGCCTGCCCAGCCGCTCGCTCCCATTCGCTGTTCAGCCGCGTTCCGGCCGTTGTCCCGGGCCGGAAGGGGGATGCGTTTCGACACCAAAACAAAAAAGGACGGTAAAAACCGTCCTGAAATTTATTGATACATGGAGGGATGCGGGGAAAGAGTGGTGTTGCTCGCCTATGACCGAATGTCTCGCCGTTAGTTCTTGGCGGAATCGGAAGTAGATTGATCGGTGCCGCCGTTGTTCGTTCCGGCGGAACCTGTCGAACTCGAATCGGTGGAGCCGGTGCTTCCGCTGCCGGAAGAGGCGTCCGTGCTTTGACCTGCCTTGCCGGTGGAGTCAGAAGCACCCGTCGAGGCGTCGGACGTACCGGCATTCGAGTCAGCTGCACCTGCATTCGCGTTCGATTGATCTTGAGAAACCGAGCTGTCGGTCGATTGGTTTTCCGTCGGTGTAGAGGTCCCCGGAGTCGTGGCGCTTCCGCCGTCCTGCTGCGTTGCCGGTTCCGGCGTGCCCGATCCGTTGGAGCATGCTACCAGGCTGCCGGAAAGCAGTACGGCAACAGCGGCCAGGGATACCCATGTTTTCTTCATGTTCATTCTCCCCTTTCGTTTCAAGGTTCATGACGATCTCGCCGTCACACTCATAGCGTAACGGGAAAAGATAGCCATTCCGTGAGCGAAGTGGGAAAAAACCATGAACAAACTATGAAAAAATGATGACCGTCCCGAACCGCTTCGACGCCGTTACTGCGCTTGTGCCTGACGGTACTTTTCCACGGTCGGCAGCCAGACGGTAAACGTGGTTCCCAAGCCCGGCTCGCTTTCCACGGTGATGTTTCCGTCGTGCAGTTCGACCAGCTCTTTGACGATCGCCAGCCCCAACCCCGTTCCTTTGTTTTTCTTGGAACGTCCGCGATCCACCTTGAAAAACCGTTCCCAAATGCGCGGGAGGTCGTCAGCGGCGATGCCGATGCCGGTGTCCGCGACGGACATCCTCACCCACTCTCCCTCCGGTTCCGCGGTGATGCGGATGGTCCCCTCGTCGGTAAACTTCACTGCGTTTTTGACCAGGTTTTTGACGATTTGGGCGACACGGTCCTTATCGGCGTAAATCTTCGGCAGGGCGTCCGCCAGTTCCACCACGATCTCCAGCCCTTTCTCCGCCGCTTCGGGGCGGAAGGCGAACGCCGTCTTGTTGATCACCTCGGCGACGTCTACCGGGAATCTGGCCAGGGTCACCTCGTTGTTCTCCAGCTTCATCAAATCCATCAGGTCGTCCACCAGGCGGTTGATCTGCATCGTCTCCGAGTACATCACGGCGTAGTACTTTTGCCGCGCTTCCTCCTCTTCCACCAGGCCGTCCTGCAGCGCTTCCAAAAAGCCCTGGATCGCCGTCAGCGGCGTCCGCAGCTCATGCGACACGTTGGCGAGAAAATCGTTGCGTACCTGCTCCAGGTGGTGCCGTTCCTGCTCCACCCGCTCCAGTTTTTCCGCCAGCGTGTTAATCGTCTGCGCGAGGTCGCTGATTTCGTCCGCCGTGTCCACCTTGACCCGCTCGGCGTAGTTGCCCCGGCCAATTTCCGTCGCCGTGCGCTCGATTTTTTGCAGCGGCCGGGAGATCGACCACGAGAGATAGGAGACCATCGCTGTGGACAGCACGACGCCGAACAGGGTGGCCCAGAGGATGGTTTCCCGCATCTGGGCAAAGGTGCGCTCGATGCCTTCGATCGGGGCGTGCAGAATGATTCCCCCGTAGATCTCCTCTCCCTCTCCCCAGGGAATGGCGACGGAGAGCATCGGGTCCTCCATGCCATCGATCTTCAACTCCGTCACCGCGTTCTGCCCGTTCAGCACCTTGTTGGCGATCGACATCGCCACCGATTTTCCGGTAAACACTTCGTCTTTCATCGAGGTGGCGACAATCTTGCCGTCGCGGTCAAACAGCCAGATGCGCACGTCGTACGTTTCGTCCAGATTGCGCAGCTTTTCCAGCAGACGTCCGTTGATCCGGCTGCTGTCGTGAATCTGCGCGTTTACTTTTTTCGCCTGGCGCAGCAGTTCCTGTTCCTTGGCATCGTAAAAGTATTCCTTGGCGAAAAAGGAGATCAGCAGACCGGAGATGCCCAATCCGATCAGCACGGTGGCCAGAAAGCTGAACAACAGGCGGCGGAAGATGCTTTTCGACATCCCCAGCATTACTCGCCCACCTCGAATTTGTAGCCGATTCCCCACACCGTGTGAATGCACTCGTAGGGGAGCTTGTTCAGCCGCTGCCTGATCTTCTTGATGTGCACGTCGATCGTGCGGATGTCGCCAAAATAGTCAAAACCCCAGATTTGTTCCAGCAATTGCTCACGCGAAAAGACGCTGCCCGGCGATTTCGCCAGATGGACAAGCAGGTCAAACTCCTTCGGGCGAAAGCTGATTTTTTCGCCGGCTGCGATCACTTCCCGTTTGTCCAAATCGATGGACAACTGATCAAACGTGAGCAGGCGCGCCGCGTCCTCCTCCGCCTTTTCCCTTGGCTGCATTCTCCTGAGGATGGCCCGAATCCGGGCTACCAGTTCACGCGGACTGAACGGTTTCGTCACATAATCGTCGGCCCCAAGCTCCAACCCGAGCACGCGGTCAAACTCTTCGTCCTTCGCCGTAAGCATGATGATCGGCGTGTCCCATCTTTTGCGGATTTCGCGGCACGCCTCAAAGCCGTCCATCTGCGGCATCATCACGTCGAGAATAATCATGTCCGGAGATTCTTTTTCCACCAGCTCCAGCGCTTGCCTGCCGTCGCTGGCGACCACCAGGTCAATCTGCTGCTTCGCAAAGTACAGGCGAATGATTTCGCATACGTTTGGATCGTCATCGGCTACCAAAACCTTTGTATGGCTCATAGCCAACAACCCCCCTTCTCTCATCGGTACTTTTTTGGAGGCAGCCCCAAGGTGTCACATGTGTTTCAGCGAACATAACCGTGTGGTGATCATAATCGGAAACAACAAGAACAAGCTTCCGCTGCAGAAGAACCTGCTTCTTCGAGAAGCCTGCAGTAAAAGCTTTTCTTATGGTAACACAGATGTGGATGAATGTGGACCTGTAAAGACGGGGGAATCATTGTCATTTGCGGGGCCGCGCCTTGAGGCGGCGCTCTTGCCGTGTCTCTGTCGTTTCGCCGTTAAGGTGCAAAAGAAAGCTGCCTCCCTGTACCGAGAGACAGCCATTCCCGTTATGGTATGATCGTCAGCAGTTTGCAGGCATTCCGCTCCGCTTCAGCCCGTTCCGCTTCCGGGAGACGTTTCAGGAGGTCGAGCGCAGCGTAGGGAAATTTCAGCGCATGCGGGTCAGAATACGTTTTCGCCCAATACTGCGGATCGTAGAGGGAGACGAAGGCCGGCTCCTTCACCTCATCCTCCAGCACGAAGTCTGGGATTTGGCGGTTCAGGTGCATCTGGATGCGATGGTTGGCCATGCCGGCTGAAACCAGATCGTCGTATCCGAAGCGCTCCAGATCGGTCAATGCCTGCGCGTGGGTGATGCTGTGAATGGTCTCGCCGGCCAGATGGTACATGACTCCGTCGATGACGCGCCCCGGTACCACCGTATGCAGCTCGCCGTACGTCCGCCTCGTCATGTCCAGCGTGTCCTGGTATGCCGGAATGTCCGGGACGTCTGCTGCCGTCACTTCAAAATAATTGTCGATTCCCCAGTACCGGTTCGGTCTGTCTTGTGTCGTTCCCTCCAACATTGCGGCCAGCCCGTCCACAATTTGAGGCGTGATCAGATCCGGCCGCTGGCGCAGCGCCTTCAGCGCCAGCACGCCCAAGGCCAGGCCGTGGCCGGAGGTTCGAAGCTGTTTCACATTGTTCTCAAGGCCTTTGATGACCCGCTTCAGCAGTACCGGATCGGCTTCTTCCGGCTCCGGCGGCGCAAACCACTCCGGATGCTGGCGGCGAAACGATTCACACGTCCGCTCGATCCCCTCTTTCACATGCTCCGGCAGTTCGTGCTCCTGATTCATGAAGTACCCGGCCAGCAGCGCGGCGCCAACGTGACCGTAAAACCATGACGTTTTCCCGGCACGGGCCATGCCTGCAACCCCCAGCTCCACATACGAATCCAACAACCGCATGTTCACCCCCCATTTTCCTGTTATTGGATTCATTATATTATAAACTTTTTAGTTTTTAAAGTATGAAAATGAATACCTTACACGATCGCGCCCATGCTATTTTCCCGATCAAATAAAAAACCCCGCCTCTTTCCCGCTATGGAAAAGAAACGAGGTCCTCTTTTACATTCATTCCCTGAAAACTGGATACGCATGGTGGGCAAAGGATTATGGAGTGGATAAGTCCTCGACCGATTAGTATTCGTCAGCTCCACGCGTTGCCGCGCTTCCACACCGAACCTATCAACCT